>CALCSP010000699.1 GCA_937893785.1 uncultured Verrucomicrobiales bacterium | reverse complement strand
TTTTTGTGATCTTCGTTATAAAGAGCATACAAATGTGACTGCGTTGCAACATATAAAATCCCATTTGCAACAATAGGGGTAGAATAGATTGGAGCAGGAAAGAAAGTTTCACTCAAGAGTTTCATTTTTTTGTCTGATGCAAGAACGACAAAGTCTCCGTCCTCATCGCCTATATAAACCTTTCCATCAGCGACAAGTGGTGATCCCCACATATGAGCTTTCTGATCGTAAACCCAGTGTAGCTCTCCACTTTCAGCGTCAAGACAGTAAACATAGCCGGAGTAGTCGGCTGCAAATAATAGCCCATTGGACGCATCGACAGCGCAGGTTGAGATGGTTCGTTTAATTTTTTTGAACTCCCAAACCTTTTTTCCAGTATCAGCATCTATACAGGATAGACAGCCAACCCCTTCGCCGTGTTCGGGGTCTTGGCCTATAGCAACGTAAACTTTACCATTGTAATATGTGGGAGTTGCTATTATTTCACTCAAGCCCTCAGCCGCTGGATATTTTATGATCTTGCCGTCTTTATCCTTTTTGTAATCCGCTGGATTGCAGTCATATTTCCAAAGGGTGCTGAATATATCATATCCTTCCTCATCCTTTTTGAATTTGGTGTCAAAGGCGTAAAGCACTCCGTCGCCGCCTCCAAAGAATACGGCATCCTTACCTTTGACTTTTCCCCTAGATGGACTAGACCAGTTACAGTGCAGGATTGCTTTGCCTATTCCCTCTGCTTCCTCGCCGGCAAGTGTACCATCCTTTTTATTTAAAGCGATAATACACGGAGATAGCGGTGCTGGGATATTTAGGTGGCTCCAGTCTTGTCCATTAGATGTGGTGCAAAAAAGTAAGTCGCCAATAATCAAAATGGAGCTGCTTGCAATATTGTGAGGGAATACACCTAGCTCTTCTCGCATATCATATCGCCAGATGATGTCTGCGTCCAAATTGTTTGGCTCAAGTGAGCTTTTGCCTTTGTCCACCATGAACTTTCCTTCTCCCTGAAAGCCCTGATTGCCATTCTTAAACCCTTCTGTGTCTAAGCAAAGAATTTCGCAACTATTTGCAACTACGTAAACACGATTACCTTCAACTGCCGGGCTTGAACAAATACCTAGGTATTCCCAGTCACTGACCTTTCCCGCTCCCAGTTTAGGGACGACGAGTTGCCATTCGAAAGCTCCTGTTTTTTCATCTAAACAATAAACGATACCTCGATCTCCTATGTGTCGCTTGTCGCGAGGGCTTTCGTTGTTTGTGCCAATATAAACTTTGCCGTTTGAAACAGTAGTGTTTCCGTAACTTTGGCTTCCTAATTTGGATATCCAGCGCACGTTTTTAGTAGTGCTCATATCTATATTTTCGGTGCCAATTATGAATTCCCCAGGCTCAAATTTTTCAGGTAAATTCTTTTCTGGTGAATATAAATTACCACTACCGTTGCGTGTCCAAACTGGCCAATCTTGCCCAGTTTTTGAGCTGGCTCCTACGGAGACATCGTCGGAACCTTTGGAAGTTTGCTGCATGCCGCTAAAGGCATAAAATGCCAATAGACTAAGCCCGCCCGTGATGAATAATGATTTTATTTTCATGATGTTAGTGTGTATTAGATTAGTTCCAGGTAGTTTTTATATTGTCTATGTAGACTGCTTTCAGACTTTGTGGTGAGAAACCGATGATTCCAGGAGCGCCTTTCTTGTGGGCTTTTTTGTGTTTTACCTCAATCGCCCAATTGGAGGGTTCAGATTCCCCCTGAGGCCAGGCTTTTGCCTTCACTACGCCGCTTCCATCAGGGGCTACATCCACTCGCGTTTTTAATGTGTACCATTTTCTAGGAGACCACTTAAATGGAACGCTCTCCTTGACTCGCTCGTGATTGCTGCTTACTTCAAGTAATTGTTGATTGCCCACAAGTGTGATGAAGTATCTTTGATTAATGACACCAATGTTCCCCATCGAACGGCCCCTTCGCGCACTATCGCTCATAACGTCGCACTGTATTGTATAGTCACTAGATTCAGGATCCCCGAATATAGTGATGGCTCTTTGGAAAAGTACTCGATCAAGGGTCTTTCGCAACACATTGCTGCCTTCAACATTGCGGATTTCCCATTTTAGGCGGGCACCAGTCCAAGCTAATGGAGGATATGCGAACTTAATACCATCAATTGGATGATCAACTGTCAGGGAAGCTGATTCAAAATCCTCAGTATATGGAATTTTAGGGAGGATTCGGCCTCGGATTATCCCGTTGAGCTTCCCGCTTGTTACCTTGAAAGCCCCAGCGCTAGCAACATTCTTTGCATCAGCCGTTATTATGTTATTATCTACAATAGCATTCATGCTTGTCTTAACCCTAGCAGTTGGGGGTATGAATTTTGAAAATGTGCCCTCTAAATCTCTTTCTAGTATATTGCCGTACTGATCTATAGAATTTACAGCGAGTTTGAGTTTTTCTCCTGGCGAGAGGAGAATGTCGTTAGGCACAACTTGAAGCGCAACTGCCTTTGAGTCATTAGGTTTGGAGGCTGCAGGGGGCAGTGAAGTTTTTGGCCTGTCGCCACTAGCTTTGCCGAAGCAGTAAAGTTTTTTTATGGTGTGTATATATATTTTACCGTTCCAAACCGTTGGCGAACCGAAGATTTCTCCTTCTAGCTGGGCCTCATGCAATATTTCTACACTGCTCGCCTTGGGGTGGAGCACCATAACTTTACCATTCGGAAAGCATACGAAAAGCTTGCCGTCTGCGAAAAGTGGAGAAGAGTGAATTTGGTCTTTATTAAGTTTTTTAGAATAATGAAGTTTTCCGGTTTTGGCATCTATGCAGACTAGAACTCCCGTTTTGGTAACTTGATAAACGCGGCCCTCAGCTACTGCGGGGCTGCTTGTAAACATAGAAAGTGGGTGCCGCCAAAGCTCCCACTCACTGCCATTGGCTATAGTAGGATTCTTA
Organism: uncultured Verrucomicrobiales bacterium; assembly: GCA_937893785.1. GTDB lineage: Bacteria > Verrucomicrobiota > Verrucomicrobiia > Verrucomicrobiales > DEV007 > CACIUL01. The sequence goes on along the minus strand of CALCSP010000699.1, from coordinate 1,742 downwards.
TCTTTTAGGATTAATTGTGCCTCGCCATGATCAGGTAGATTTTTTGGAAGCCTGATGCCTATCATACGACCTTCCTCTGATGCATCAATATTTTCCTTTCCATGTATGGTTACAAGCACCCCGTCATGAATTACCACACTACTATTAACTCCCCCCTGGGAGGCTTGGAATCGCCACAAAGGTTGGCCTGTTCTCACGTCAACGCAGACGACATTACCATCCCCTGTTCCTGCATAGAATACCCGGCGCCCTCCGATATTTGCGAGCACGGGTGTAGAAAAGGAACTGTCTTTGGGGGCTACCCCTGGAGTGCTCGCCCATACCGATTCTCCTGTCGTTTTGTTGAAGGCATAAAAGCGATCGCGAGCTGGTCCCTGTTGCCCCCAGTAACTGGTTACTCCACGGGCTATTACCAAGTCGCCGTCAATCACTGGGGCTCCTGTTCTTCCATTAGGAAAAGTAAGACGGCCAAATCGCTCCATCAGTGAATACTCCCATTGGATTTCACCTTTAGGATTCAAACATTTTACTCCTCCATTTGTGGTCATCAAATAAATCCAACCTGTCTCTGGATCAACAGTAGGGGACCCCACAGAATAGCGACTATATACTGTGTCACTTAAGTAGTCATTATATGCGTGCTCCCACAATTTTTTGCCGTTTGCTTCATCTAACGAAAGTAGAACTTCCTGCAAATCAGGGCCGTCTCCACGATAGCCCCAAGCATAAACCTTATCGCCGGCAGTAACTACGCTACCTCTGCCTGCAATTTCGTGTGTCCAGAGAAGGTTCTTTTCTGGGCCTGAAACCACTAGTTTGTCTGGTAGGCTTGTCTCATCGGATCGGCCAGACTGATGTGGCCCGCGCCAATTAGTCCAGCCATCAATTTCAGCTACCGAAGTTAGTGTTACGGCGGCTAGGCCCATTAGAGTTAATCCTAGTCTTTTCATATAATAATTACTTCAAGTTCCGTTCAAGAGTTCAGCCATGTGGGGCTAAAAAATCCTAATTAAGCCGACGGCTAAACGGCCCAGAAGCGTAGCCTTCCGCAAGGCCCATGCAACAAAATAATACTTACACGTATCATTTTTGGCGTTCGCCTCACTCGCTTGGCCAAGCGCTTGGCTTGTCGTTCCCCCCTAAACTATCGTGCCGTCCGGGATTACCGCTCCTTTTGGGACGATCGCGATCCCTTCACGAATGAAGTAGTTCTCGCCGTCAAAATGCTCCGGCTTGCCCTCCGGCGAGATCACGCAGTTCGCCCCGATCCGGGCGTTTTTGTCGATGATCGCCGACTCAATCCGCGTATTCTCACCTACCCCCACGCGGGGTATGCCCTTTTCATCACTCTCCCGCTTGGTCGCCTCTGTCTCGTAAAAATCTGCCCCCATCAGCACCGACCGGTGTACCCGGCAGCCGGGTGCCATCAGGCATCGCACCCCGACCAGACTTTGGCTAATCCGTGAGCGATCGATGATGCAGCCATCCGAGATGACCGCCTGATCAATCGCTGCACCGTTAATCTTTGACGCAGGCATGAACCGCGGCCGCGTGTAAATCGGCGTCTCCATCTGGAAAAAATCGAACCTTGGCACCGTGTTCACCATGTCGAGGTTTGCCTCGAAAAATGAGCGGATCGTCCCGATGTCCTCCCAATAGCCCTGATACACGTGCGAGTAAACGCGGTGCGAATCGATCGCGCGCGGGATGATGTGTTTACCGAAATCCGTCATCTCGTTGTC
>CALCSP010000698.1 GCA_937893785.1 uncultured Verrucomicrobiales bacterium | reverse complement strand
TTTGACGTTCTACATGCATCAGTCATTCATGCTGGACCGGTTCAAGGCATCGTCATCACCATTCCGGCAGGAATACCCAATTTTAATCCATCCATTCGTTCTTCTCAACATTGTTTAGTGTCTGATTAAAATGAGAGCTTGCAGATAAACCTCAGCAAAGAACAGGCTCAGACGACCTTGGCCAACTCAGCAAGACACGAATTCAACAACTCAAAAACCTGCTGCGAAATCGTTCAAGAATCCGGCTTTAACCTGTTAAGCACGGCATTCAAGTCTGGCAGGCATCCACCCCAGGTCCCGCCACCGGTATTCTGGAGTGCCGCCCACATCCGCACCGAATCCGGCAACCCGGGATCCGCCACGAGGTCAGGATGCACGGAGCGCTTACTGAAATTAGAATCATCTCCAGAATAATTAACCTGCCCACAACAATCTTTCCTTGAGATCTCTATCTCTACAAGGTCTCCATCACGCAGTTTTCCGAGTTCTCCCCCCGCAAGGGCTTCGGGACCAACGTGCCCGATACAGGGACCAGCAGAAAATCCGGAGAACCGGCCATCAGTAATCAACGGGTTGCTCTCTAGTGCTTTTGTATACTTAATGGCACTTGTAATTTGCGCTGTTTCCGGCATCCCTGCACCAAGTGGCCCGCGTCCAAGTAGCACGATAACCTCACCGGGCTTAACTCTTCCTTCACCCGTTGACTTAACGGCACTTATCGCGCTTTGCTCATCAACAAAAACCCGGGCTCTGCCCTTGTGGTAATAGATATCATCGTCACCAAACAGATCCGCCGCTATTGCCGTTGCCTTCACGATAGCCCCGTCGGGCGCAAGGTTTCCCGAAAGAAAGGCCAGTGTTCTGGCCAACCCAGTGGATACCGCCTTTTGCGGTGACATCACTATCTCATCAGGATCGACTCCATCCTTCGTGTGAAGAATCTCGCGAAATCGTTTCCTGCGCTCAGACTTTTCCCATCCCTCCAAGTTTTCACCAACCGTCTTTCCACTCACCGTCATGCAGGAAAGGTCTAGAGCATCAAGCCCTCGCAAATGCAACATCACCTCAGGCACTCCGCCAGCAAGAAACACCTGCACCGTCATGAAGTTGTTCGGACCATTGGGCAAAACGTCCACCAGGCGAGGAATCTTGCGGTTAATTGACAGCCAATCCTCCATTCGTGGAGCCTTTAAACCAGCACTGCGCGCGATGGCTGGCAGATGAAGTAACAAGTTGGTGGAGCCGCCCATCGCAGCATGCACTGCCATTGCGTTGACCACTGACGCGTCGGTAATCACATCACGAAGAGTCATTCCTGAATCACACATCGCCATCAGGGCCCTCGCTGAAGCCCTGCCAATATCGAGCCAGACCTTTTCTCCTGATGGAGCAAGGGCAGAATGCGGTAAAGCCATCCCGAGAGCCTCAGCCACCGCCTGTGCAGTGGCTGCAGTCCCAAAAAACTGACAACCTCCTCCAGAACTGGCACACGCCGCACAACCTGCCTGAGCAGCCTCCTTCAGTGTCATCTCTCCATGTGAAAACCGGGCTCCAATAGACTGCACTGTACCCGCATCTTCACCATGATCAGGCGGAAGTGTTACTCCACCTGGCACAATGATACCAGGGAATCCACACTCCTCGGCTAATGCCATCATCGTCGCGGGTAATCCCTTATCACATGTTGCCACACCCATAACCCCCTTGCGTGTCGGCAGTGAGCGTATTAACCGAGCCATGAGTTCAGCAGCAGTGTTACGGTATGCAAGACTGTCCATCATACCACTTGTTCCCTGAGTTCGACCGTCACATGGATCTGAGCAATGTGCCGCAAAAGGCAGCCACCCAGATTGTTTGAACTCCCCTGCCGCCTCAGCCGCTACCAAAGAAACCTCCCAGTGACCGGTATGGTATCCGAGTGCCACTGGAGAACCATCATCGGACCTTATTCCACCAGCAGTAGTCAGGATGAGTGCCTGATCAGCAGTCATTAATTTCGGATTCACCCCCATCGCTACATTATGCGACCAACCAAATAGATCCCCGCTGGGCTTTTCTTTTAACATTTCCTCCGTAAAGGGGAGAAGCCCGCTTCGAGCAGGCATTTTGGTCCTCACTCCATAAGCTTCCTCAGAAAGATCCAGAAAATTCTCCTGCATAACATCTACGTTCTCCTCCCGGAGCACTAAATCCACTGAAAAAACCTTGATCCCCAGCAAGACTTCACTCAATCTGCGCTACGTAAACAAGAGAAACTGCACAAAGAACAACCCAAACAATATACAACAATGGCACGCCCAGTAACACTCTTCACCGGCCAGTGGGCCGATCTCGACACGGACACTATTTGCGCTAAAGCCAAATCATTTGGCTATGACGGTGTGGAACTTGGCTGCTGGGGGGACCACTTCGAGGTCGACAAGGCGGATGCGGATTACTGTAAAGCAAAGCGTGAAACTCTGGAAAAACATGGACTTTCCTGCTACGCGATCTCCACACACCTCGTTGGTCAAGCTGTCTGCGATAACATTGATGCACGGCATGAGCAGATCCTACCGCCATACATCTATGGTGATGGAGATCCGGAAGGTGTCCGCCAGCGTGCCGCAGAGGAACTGATCAAAACAGCACATGCTGCAAAGGAATTCGGAGTAAAGGTAATCAATGGTTTTACAGGTTCTTCAATCTGGCATCTCGTTTATTCTTTCCCACCAGTACTTCCGGGACAAATTGATGCCGGCTATGAGGACTTTGCTAAGCGTTGGAAACCCATCCTTGATGAGTTCGTTAAGTGCGATGTTAAGTTCGGCCTAGAAGTCCACCCAACTGAGATTGCCTTTGACATTTCCTCAGCACAACGTGCCATCGATGCCCTTGACGGTCATCCAGCCTTTGGATTCAACTATGACCCCTCACACTTCGGCTATCAGGGTGTTGATTACATCGAGTTTATCTATCGCTTTGCCGACCGCATCAATCATGTCCATATGAAAGATGTCAGCTGGTCCGAAAGCCCCAAGGATGCCGGGGTCTTCGGCGGACACGTCGACTTTCACAACCCTTCACGCTACTGGGACTTTAAGTCAGTGGGACGCGGAAACATCAACTTCGAGAAAATCATTCGCGCCCTCAACGACATTAAATACATGGGACCACTGAGCGTTGAATGGGAAGATGGCGCAATGGATCGTGAGTTCGGCGCTACCGAGAGCTGCCAATACGTCAGGGATGTGGACTTCCCGCCAAGCGATATTGTCTTCGACGCTCAGTTTGCCGAGAATTCAGAAGAATAGTATTCCCGGGATTGATAAATCGATCATAGGCAAGCAACCGACACCTTGGTGATTTTGTGTTGCCGACGTGCTTCTAATGTTGCGCGCTCAGTTTCATTATACCCGCGCTGAATCGCGCGAATTCACTTTCTGCCATATTCAACTAAGAAAACCAATGCCCTTGAAATATTTACTGGTCTTCCTTGTCATGTCGGCATGCATATCCTCCCGAGTGTCTGCAAAGCTCATTGTTCCAAAAATATTCAGTGATGGAATGGTCATCCAGCGTGACCGCCCCATTCACATCTGGGGTAGCAGCTCCCCCGAAGAAAATGTTCGTGTCATTCTGGGCCCTCGGGACCTGAGCGTCCGCGCCGGGAAAGATGGTAAATGGTCTCTAAATCTTGATCCTCTGGAGGCCTCATTACAAGCCACCTCGCTTACAATCCGGTCTGCGGACCATACGATCGAGTATGACAATATCTTGATTGGTGACGTTTGGCTGCTTGGCGGACAAAGCAACATGGAAGATGTACTTGAAAGCATTTATCACGGTGACACCGAGGTCATCTCCGCAAACTTCCCAGGCATCCGCCTGATGACAATTCCTCAAAAGGCTTCAGCTGATCCTCAACAGGATATTGAGAGAATCAATGAGTTTAATGGGTGGACTAATCGTTACGAAATGAAAGGGCAGTGGCGAATCTGTACTCCAAAGTCAGTCGCCCGATTCTCAGCAATCGGATATATTTTTGGTCGCCGCCTGCACATGGCGTCTGGGGTTCCCATAGGATTGATTGATGCCTCCGTGGGCGGGACCACCGTGGAAGCATGGACTTCCCGGGCTAGGTTGGCAGGCATTACTGGCGCGAAGCCACTCACTGAAGAATGGGATGCTAAAATCAGCGAATACGACGCTGCAGCAAGCCTAGCTGCAAAAATCAAGAATTGGGAAAAGGATACCGAACGCAGACAGGCAAAAGGGCAAAAACCCAACCCCAAACCAACTGAGCCAGGACAGGATCCGGCCAGTAACCGGAATAACCCGGGAGCCTCCTATAATGCAATGATTGCTCCTATTTCCGGATTTAGCATCCGTGGCACGCTCTTCAACCAAGGCTATAACAATGCCCTAGGTGATGCCAGGCCAAAGCTCTACAGAAAAACCTTCCAAGCAATGATCGAAGACTGGCGCTCCTCATTCAAAGACCCTGCAATGCCCTTTGCTGTCATTGGTCTGACTCCAGGAGGTCAACCACAAACACTCGATAACTTCGAAATACAAATGGTCGATCCCGCGCCCTACATTCGCGAAGCACAACTTGCAGCCACAAAGGCTCTCAAAAACACAGCCTATCTTCCCGCTTACGATCAACAGGTCCCGTGGTATCATCCACATAAGAAATTTGAACTTGGAGAAAGGGCAGCCCGCTGGGCACTGAACACCTGCTACAATTACAAAAATATCGGCTGGAAACCCGTCGAACTTATTTCCGCGGACAATCGAGGAGATCATTTTGAGCTGGTTTTTGAAAAACCGGTTCGCGTGCATGATGGTCGGCCCTTTAACGGATTTTCCATCGCCGGAA
>CALCSP010000697.1 GCA_937893785.1 uncultured Verrucomicrobiales bacterium | reverse complement strand
CACATGCCCCTTTTCATTGGCCAATTGCTTGGCCATCATAAAAGCACCCTCTGCCCGCACCATTTGCCCTGTTTGTTTGAAAACCTCCCCCTGAAGAAAAGCTGCCCGATCAATCAGAGCAGATTCAGGATAACGTTCTATCAAGCGCTGAGCCATCCGGTAACAGGCTTCATACTCATGTAGTGACAGATGCACGGTAGCCCTGTCAAAAAGGAATTTATCCATCAAGCGAGACTGAGGAAATTTATCCCGAAATTCATCAAGACGACGGCTGGCAGCACGCCAACACCCTCTTTTCAAAAGCGTGCTACCTGCATAGTAAAAGGCATTCTCGGCATAAGCACCTTCGGGAAAATCCAGATGACAAGAGTCCAGAGACAACTGCGCCTGATCATAAAACCCGCAATAATATAGAGAGACTCCCTCCATAAAAAGCAATGCCCCACGGTCGGGGCTATCACCGGGCACCGCTTCCAGCAACTCCCGGGCATCCTCGCAGACCTGAACATAGTTACCGGCCTGAAATGCACTCTCAATGTTTCCTAGGGCAGGTAAATGGGCAGTTTCAACAATCCCAAATAAATCTTTTTGGCTCCTGCCTGCAAGCGCCTCCCCATTACCTCCCTGGGCTGACAAGTAATGTCCATGACCAAAAAGCAGGAAGTATAAAAGAGCGAAACGGCCCATACTGCTCAAACTCAATTCCAAGATGATTACCTCCCCGGCATGAGCATAGTTACTCTCTTACATTAATTTTTTCAAGACATTGAGTATACGTTGATCAATAAATGGTCATCAGAGAGCAGTTCAACAAACCCTATATTCACAACTCCTGTTGTGTATAGATAGAACATACGATTACATATACTGCTAGAGGTCCGCCCCCAAGCAGGAATGATCTGACTACTTCCATGCTGGAATTACTCTGCCCCCGCAAAGGGCTATCGTAATTTCCACCTAATCAAGTTTACGAATACGCAACTTTCGGAACCAAACCAGGCTCTTTGGGTCATGTCCCTGAAGGGCAATTGTACCCTCCCCAAAACGTTTGGTCTTCTCCTTGTGACCATCAGGTTCGGTGTATTCATTCACCACCTTACCGTTAATGGTGATAGTCACCGACTTACCCTTTACCTTGATGTTGTAGGTAAACCACTCATCGTCATTGTGAGGCGCTTTCTTTACATCCTTGAAGCTGTATACACTTGCTGTTTTGCGCCAATCACCATGGGTGGCATTAACCTGCGCCTCATAACCAACCTGAGGCCACCCGTTTTCCTGATAGGCACTATGAAAGAAAATTCCGGCATTGGAACCTTTGGTTGTCTTTACCTCGCACTCAAACTCAAAATCCTTGAATTTTGCATTGCCATCTTCACCATAAAACACGTGTGCTCTTGGCCCAAAAACCTTGATGGCACCTCCCTCAACTGAAAATGTCTTGGGGTTCTCGGTGTTGACCTTCCAACCCTTAAGGCTTTTCCCGTCAAACATCTCAACCCATTCCCCTGCCCCTGCAGTAGCAGTAATAAAAAATCCGACGGTGATAGCAATAGCTGTTTTGATTGATGATTTCATAAATAGTAAATTCGATATAAGTAATGATTATGACCTATTCCCATCGCGGGGCAAGCTCTCTGAGGGGGTCATGGTAAAAAAAAGCAGGTGCTGCCAGGGAAGTTTATCGTAAGAGCGGACAAGCTCAAAGCCATTAACCCCCATTTCTTTAATAACCTGAGCCTTTGACATTTTATGTTCAGGTTTAATAGGCACTTTCGGGTCCTCAGTGCGAAATTCGAGAAGTACAACCTGCCCGCCTGGTTTCAATGCCCTGCGGATACTCGCCAACATCTCTTCAGGGTGGGAGAACTCATGGTAAACATCAGCCATAACTGCAAGATCAATACTTTTCTCCGGTAAATCGGCATCCCAATATCGATTTTCCACAGACACAATATTATTAACCCCTGCTTTCTTTGCCCTATCCTCAAGCATTCGGAGCATTTCAGGCTGAATATCTACGGCAAATGCCTTGCCACTACTCCCAATCAGCTTGGCCATCATCAGGGTATGGTAACCATTTCCTGAACCAATATCGGCAACCGTCATCCCCTTCTTGATCTTAAGTTCTTTGATCATCTCCGAAGTCCTTTCCTCCTCTTCTCGAACTTTTCGCATCAACCAAGGGGCACCCTGCCAGTGCATAGTACGGGCAATCTCACGCCCATAATATTCAAACAACGCAGGCGGCCCACCTTTTTCATACTCAATTGCACGTGCAGCTTCATCAAGCAAAGCCCATTCAATGGCACCGGTTATACTCTCAGAAGTTGGATTGACACGAGTTCTGAAACGATTGACAACCTGCCCATCACGCCCAATCAGAAACTTCTCGAAGTTCCACTTCACCTGACCAAAAAAGCGCGGATTCGTCTCCTCGCCAGTTAACCAGCGATAGAGTGGATGAGCATCCTCACCCTTCACCTCAATCTTTGAAGTCATAGGAAAAGCAACGTCATAGCGTGCTTTACAAAAAGCCTTGATCTCGGCTTCTGTCCCCGGTTCTTGCCCCCCAAAATCGTTGCAAGGGAACCCAACAATTCGCAGCCCTTGATCGGAATACTTCTCGTGCAACTTTTGCAAACCTGCATACTGTCCGGTATACCCACACTTGCTGGCGACGTTCACAATAAGAATAACCTCGCCCTTGTAGTCTTCAATTGAAGCAGACTTGCCGTCAATGCTTTCGAAGGTGAAGTCATAAATTGATGACGCCCCACAGACCGTAAAACCACACGTTAATTTAAGGGCAATTGTAAATATTAGTCGAAACATTCGTCTGAAGGGTCAAAAGCGGGAACGGGCACGTTTATAATACGGAGGTTGCCAACTGCCCGGTGACGGCATCCAGGTTTAATCATCACTGCAGTCAAGGGACGCACGGGAACCATGTCGCCGTCAAGCTCAAGATAACCTTCGCCTTCAAGGACCAAGTAAATTTCATGCATTTTCTCATGAAAATGAACACGGGCATCTTCGAGAATATCAACAAGATGAATAGTCGCGACACCGTCCTTATCATCACCAAAGGCACGCCGAGCATTGCCACAAGGGCACCGCACCGGCTCTATTTCATCAAGCTGGGCTAGAATGTAGTTTTGCTTCGGGATTTCCATAGCCATCTAATAGCAACGGTGAATACTACAGTAATCAAGGCTTCTAATACAACACCTACCCGCAGGAAGACACCTTGCATAGTGGAACAAAGTCAAAATGACAGGAAAAGCACGCAAATCAATGGTAAGAACCGTTACCTAAGTGTTCATTATATTCCCGTATGCCAACCCCTGACGCGAACCAATCAATCCGCCCGCGGCGCAACCGTAAATCCAGAGCGATTCGAAACCTCTGCAGGGAAACCCGCCTCTCTGTGGAATCGCTTATCTACCCGGTATTTATCCACGACTCATCCCGGGATGAAGACATTGAGTCCATGCCCGGCTGTAAACGGTGGAGCCATGCGGGTCTGCTTAGAGAATTAACAGAAGCCCACTCGCTCGGCATTGGTGCTGTCGTTCTTTTCCCAGCCATTGCTGAGCAACTCAAGAGCAAAACGGCAGCTGAAAGCTATAATGATGATGGCCTAATCCCTAAAACAATAAGGGCAATAAAGAATGAAATTCCTGATCTCGCAGTGATCACTGATGTCGCCCTCGACCCATATAACAGTGATGGACATGACGGCCTTGTTGATTCAAACGGCAGGATTCTCAATGACGAAACCGTCGACATCCTCTGTAAGCAGGCAATCTCGCATGCTCGGTCTGGGGCGGATATTGTAGCTCCAAGTGATATGATGGATGGGCGCGTTGGGGCAATCAGAGAAGCGCTTGACAAAGAAGGAAGAAGCGAGACATCCATCCTTTCATATACAGCCAAATACGCTTCTTCCTACTATGGTCCGTTTCGAGGCGCACTAGGTTCTGCTCCCAAGAGCGGTGACAAAAAAACTTACCAGATGGACCCCGCAAATGCCGGGGAAGCGCTTCGTGAAGCGACTCTCGATATCGATGAAGGCGCTGACATGATCATGGTTAAACCTGCGGGTCCTTATCTGGACGTCTTGGCACTTGTTGCCTCACATGTGGACGTGCCGGTTGCCGCCTACCAAGTAAGTGGCGAATATCTCATGATTGAAAGCGCAGCTGCAGCAGGATGGATTAGCAGGGAAGATGTCATCAGAGAAAGCTTGACTGGAATTCATCGTGCCGGAGCCAATGCCATCCTGACATACTATGCCAAGGAAGTTGCAGGTTGGCTCTACAACAACAAAGAATGATTCCCATTCCAACACTTTAATCATCAGAACTAGCCTGCACAGGATAATGCCTGCCAGCATGAAAAGATTAAAAACAACTGCCTCTTCACCGCTCAGGATATCTGAGCTATTTAAGGCCCTTACAGCCTCAACACTCATAGCCCTTATTGCAGGCACAGGATGCAGTAAAAACAACAATCAGGGAGCAGCCAATACTGCAGTTGAAGAACCGCATGCTCCCACCAAAGCTCTTTCAACACTTCCAGGCCTTCCTGACAGAAGTGCAGATGCTCCGCTTGCAGGCCTATTCTCTAAAACTGACCCAAATGCTGATCAAAGATGGTCATCTGAAGCCTTTTCAAAAGCAGCAAAGACGCAATTGCAAAAAATCACTGACGCTCTGAGCTCCGGTGGATCATTTGACGATATTGAGGGCGGCATTGCCACCTGTATCAGCCCCGATTACCAGGGACCGACACTGAAACCTGTCATGACGAAAGTCTTCGATGATGAAACCATTTCCGTGCACCGAAGTCAGTCAAAGGATCCTGCACCTAAAACATACACGGGGCAGGATGGTTTCCAGGAGAGCCTCGCTAAGTTCGCAAATCAAATTGGTGGCAACATTGAAGGTAACCTAAGAACCAAAATCAAAATTATCCGCATTGAAAAAACTGAGGAGGCGACAATGACGCAAGCCCTCTTCGAAACCACCTCTTCAATGCCCGGTAAAACTCTCCAACAAACATTTACTTGGAACTGCTCGTGGACAACCACTGCAGATAATTCCACCCCATTACTGAGCGCGGTAGCGATCAGTTCATTTGAAGAAGTCACTTATCAAAGTGCAGTCCCAGGGTTTATTAAAGCCACCAACTCACTCATGGGAAATGAGGATAGCTTCCGGGAACAAATGCTATTTGGCGCTGACTACTGGCATGGAAACCTAGACGTCGCCTTCGATATCCATCAGGGAAACCATGGCATTTCCATTGGTGATGCCAACGGAGATGGGATGGAGGATTTGTTTATCTGTCAACCGGCGGGGCTGCCTAACCTGCTTTACTTGAGGCAGGAGGACGGCACACTCAGTGATGCCACCTCAGCAGCTGGGCTAAATTGGCTCGACGGAAGTCGCAGTGCGCTCTTTGCCGACTTTGACAACGACGGAGACCAAGACATGGCTATCGGTCTGGAATACTCTTTGGGCATTTTCGAAAACCAAGGAAAAGGCAAATTCTCTTTGACCACAACGGTCGAAATGAAATCATGGCCACAGTCAATCGCTACTGCCGATTTTGATAATGACGGTGATCTTGACCTATTTGTCTGTGGATACTCACCTCGCGGAGAAACCGAGCCCGGAGATATCTTTTCCAACCCGGTTCCCTATCACGATGCGAACAACGGAGCACAGAATTTCATGCTTGAGAATAACGGAAAACTGATTTTTAACGACATCACCAAAGCCATCGGCATGGATGTAAATAATAGGCGCTTTAGCTTTGCTGCGACTTGGGAGGATTATGATAACGACGGAGATCAGGACCTCTATGTAGCCAATGACTTTGGTCGCAACAACCTTTACCGAAATGACCTAAGTGAAGACAACAGCCGCAAATTTACCGATGTCACCGCTGAGGCTGGGGTGGAGGATATCTCAGCAGGCATGTCCGTTAGCTGGGGTGACTATAACCGGGATGGCTGGGTAGACATCTACGTAAGCAACATGTTTTCAGCTGCCGGCAACCGAATCACCTACCAGCGACAATTCAAGCCAAACACCGACAATCGCTCACGCGAGAACCTGCAACGTCACGCTCGCGGCAATACACTCTTTGAAAACACCGGTAACGGCACCTTCAAGGACGTAAGCATTGAGGCGGGAGTTACCATGGGGCGCTGGGCATGGGGCTCAGGATTTGCAGACATAAACAATGATGGCTGGCAGGATCTTTATGTAGCCAACGGCTTCTTCACCGCGCAGGAAACGGAGGATTTGTGAAGTTTTTTCTGGCGACACGTGGTGTCGCTTTCACCGACAAGCGAATCCTCCCCGGAGGAAATCCTTCAATACGATGCCGGATGGGCTGCACTTAATAAATTAATCAGGGCTGGGCACTCATTCTCAGGCAAGGAGAGAAACTGCGCTTTTCTCAATATGGGAAACGGAAAATATGCAAACGTATCATCCGT
>CALCSP010000696.1 GCA_937893785.1 uncultured Verrucomicrobiales bacterium | reverse complement strand
GTGTCTCTGGTATGCGGTTCAGACACGTGCCAAGTCAGAACATATTGCGGCAGCCTCTCTTTCCAGAAATGAAGGTATCGAGGTCTACTGTCCCCGCCTTCAATTTCAGCGTCAAACGAGGAGAGGAAAGGTGTGGTTTACCGAGGCGCTTTTCCCCGGTTATATATTTGCCCGGTTCATGGTCGCTACTCAGATGCGCACAGTGAGCTACAGCCTTGCTGTAACGAGAGTTTTACAGTTTGGGGATCGGTATGCCTGCGTGCCTGATTCAGCGATTGACCAGATACGGGAGCAAATGGGTGGGAATGACACTCGTAGACTTGAGCCCAGTGCCAATGTAGGTGATGAAGTCGAGATAACAACCGGTCCATTGCAAGGCATGACAGCGATTGTCACCGGATTACAGCAAGGCAAGAATCGGGTAAGGTTACTAATCGATTTTCTCGGTCGGGTAAGCGAAGCCGAGTTGTCAGTTTATGATGTGCAGAGTGACCGAGTGCCACAACAAAGATTGGCGCTTGGTTGAGGCAAAAAAAACAGGGAAACCGTTAATGAAACATTCCCAAAAACCAGAAAGCTTTTCGGTTTCGTGCAAAAAACGGCATGAGTGACCGGGGGCGGCAGCGTGCAGTAAGCTAGGCAAGAATGCCTTTTTTTACCAAGCTTTATTTTTCAATTCACAAACAACATACCTAACCAATAAAGAAATATGTCTAAGAAAATATTAATTGCAGGTGGCGGCGGTTTTATCGGAGGCCACTTGGCTAAAGAAATGGTGAGTCGCGGGCACGACGTGCGAGTTGTTGACATTAAGCCGCTCGACCAGTGGTATCAGCAGATCGACAGCGCCGAGAACATTGTTGCCAACCTCGAGGAAAAAGAAGCATGCTTTGCTGCAGCGAAAGGATGTGATGAGGTGTTCAATCTCGCGTGCAACATGGGAGGCATGGGGTTTATCGAGAACAATCGCGCCCTCTGTATGTTGAGCATTCTCATCAACACTCACTTGCTAATGGCAGCCAGGGAGCATGAGGTAAAGAAATACCTTTATTCCTCCAGTGCCTGTGTTTACGCCGCAGGTAAGCAGACAGATACTGCGGTTACGGCACTGAAAGAAACCGATGCCTATCCAGCCATGCCTGAAGATGGTTATGGCTGGGAGAAGCTTTTTAGTGAGCGCATGTGCAAGCATTTTGAGGAGGACTTCGGGATGAACGTGCGTGTAGTGCGTTTTCACAATGTCTATGGACCAGATGGAACCTGGCGCGGAGGAAGAGAAAAGGCTCCTGCCGCCTTGAGTCGCAAGATCATTGAGGCAAAGCGTAACAATGATCTCAAGATCGAAGTTTGGGGAGATGGTGAGCAAACTCGCAGTTTTATGTATATTGATGATTGCATTACAGGTCTTGATAAGCTGATGAATTCTGATTTCAGCGACCCGATCAACCTTGGCCGATCAGAACTGGTATCTATCAACCAAATGATCGACATGATCAGTGAAATTGCCGGTGTTGAGGTCGAGCGGGTGCACAACCTGGATGCGCCACAGGGGGTTCGTGGTCGCAACAGCGACAATACCCTTATTCTTGATAAATTAGGATGGGAGCCCGAGGTGGACCTGCGCACAGGACTTGCCAAGACCTATGCTTGGATTGAAGAGCAGGTTGAAAAAGATGCTCGGGGCGAAACAGTTGTTTCCTGATTTTTTTTATGGTGAAGGTAATGGATAATGCTCCACACAAGCCCTCCGGAATCCTTATTTTGTGCCTTGAAATATTGTGAGTGCACCCAAGTACAATCACCCGCTTGATGAACGTATCAATGTTCTTGGTGTGGGCATTAGCCCCATTAACCTGGACAGTGCGGAAGCAGGCGTCTATGCCGGCATCGATGACGGTTGCCAGGGGTATATTGGTGTCAGTGGCGTGCATGGTGTCAGTGAGGCACAGTCAAATCCTGACTTTAAGCGCATCCTTAACCGAACTTTTCTCAACACTCCTGACGGGATGCCGATGGTTTGGTATGGGAAGCTCAACGGCAATAGGGAAATCTCTCGGGTTTATGGCCCTGACCTGATGCTGCGTATCTGTGCCGGATCTCC
>CALCSP010000695.1 GCA_937893785.1 uncultured Verrucomicrobiales bacterium | reverse complement strand
TTTTTTTTAAAAAAAATAAAATACTGGAACCTTATTTCTGCAATACTCACATTGCCTTCTCCCGCCGCAATCTATGAGCGAACTGCCCCGAAATGCCCGACTGTTTTGTCTCTTCCGGGTGTTTTTTAATTGCCGCTTCTATTACCCGGTCTACTTGGTAATGTTTCTCGAGTTCGGGTTAAGCATCGCGCAGTTTGCCACATTAAACCTCATTTGGGCGATTACCATCGTGCTGCTGGAAGTGCCCTCCGGAGCACTCGCCGATCATCTGGGGCGGAAAAAGCTGGTGGTAATGTCGGCAATCCTGATGATTCTGGAGATCCTCATCCTGTTGTTTACCCCAATTGGTTCTTCATTTGTCTTTAGCTTGTTTGTCATTAACCGCATCCTCAGCGGGGCTGCTGAAGCGGCAGCCAGCGGAGCTGATGAGGCGATGGCCTATGAATGCATTCCCGAAGCCAATCGGCAGGTGCTCTGGAGCAGGACGATGAAGCGAACCATGATTGGGATGTCTATTGGCTTTGTCATCACCTCAATCACCGGTGCTCTGGTCTATTCCCCAGAACTTATCAATTCCCTGCTTCATATGGTCGGTTTGGAAGGAAGCCTTACCAAGGTGCATACCCTAAAATTTCCGCTCTTCCTGAATCTGATTACTGCCATAATCGTTTTCCTGATAGCCATTCGCTTTGAGGAAAAATCCGAAACACCCGGTCCTACAAAGCATCGTTTCAATGCAATACGGGAAAGTTTCTCGGGAACCATTCGAGCAGGTCACTGGATACTCAAATCACCGGCTGCCAGCACACTGCTGCTTATTGGGCTATTCTACGACAGCATTATACGTGTCTTCTACACAGTTTCATCAAATGTCTACAAGCTGATCAAGCTGCCGGAATGGACATGGGGCTTTGTGGGTGCATCCGCTTCCATTATCGGGATCGGCGTTGCGCTACTTTGTGAGCGCATGGCAAAAAACTGTAGCCCATCGGTCAACTTTATGGTGGTCACAATGCTCACCTTTGCAGGATGCTTGGCACTGGCCAATCCCGTGCCCATCTGGGGTGTCGTGTTGCTGCTACCCATGCTGACCTCCATGAGGTTTCTTCAATATTTTCTTTCCCTCTACCTCAACCAAGTCACCCCCTCAGAGCAAAGGGCGACCGTGCTCAGTTTCAAGGGTGCCAGCATGAATCTTTCATTTGGATTACTCACACAAATCTTCGGGGTTGTTACAGCCCATTTCCTCTGGAGTGAAGAGTTCACCGGATTGCCAAACCCGGAACTGGAAGCTTTTGCATATACCCTGACATGGTGGCCAGCATACTTTGCCATTGGAGCCACTGTACTTTTTGCTTTTACACGTTGGCGTTACGGCAAGGGATTAAACCTGCTCATCAAGGAAGGAAAGAGCCTTAATAGAAACAACAAAGCTAATTGAGTTCGTTTTCCCAGAAAACACGCAGCAACAAATCAATCCGCTATTGGCTATCCAGCAGAACGAAACCTGCGCATTTGATGAGCAATACCATTGTCATAAAGGCAATCATGGCCCAGACGGCAACACCTGCCATCCATCGTAACCAGGAATTAAAATAGCGCTTACATGAAGGGCAACGAGCTGAAGTTGCCGGAAAGTAGGCGTCGCATTTCCCGCAGTATTTCGTGCGGATGAAATGTTTCTCCGGTAGTTGTAGAACACCTCTCTGACTCACATATATCCTTTACGCAGGTGTTTAGGTTTAAGATCTCTATTGTGGCAATTCTTTTAGAACTGATCGCAGCTGGCCTCTCATCCTGATTAATTAAAGGCGTGCAGAAAAATGTTCTTTCTGGATCAGTTCACTAAGTGAATAATTGAAAAGCTCTTTAATAAGCGGGTTTCAATCTAGAACTTATACATGAGATAAAGAGACGCTAAGCCAATCAGAAACCATATCGCGGCTCCCATGAGCCACTTCGACCAAGCAATTTTCAACTTACCGCAATTTGGGCAGCGGTTCATGCTGTTGGCAAGGGGCGTACCACAGGCACTGCAGCGTGCCAGTTCCTGAAAGCGTTTTTTAACCGGTTTGTGGGGATTGCCGTCTTTTGGGGTAGGGGCAATAGGTGAATTCATCTATGTGAAATACATCATATCAAATTTGGATACCGAACAGTATAGAGATGTGAAGAAACGACAAAATGAAAAGCTCGCTTTTTTGCGTTTATTTAACGTTTATTTGCGCAAGAGCCGAATAGGTCACTCAAGCATAAAAAATGTCGAAGATTTCATACTTCGTGTGCAGCTAATGAGATCAAAATAGACCGCGTTAAAGCGGTCCACTTATACGCACTTAGCGGTTCACTTATACGCACTTTAGGTCAACGCTACCCGGCCAACTCCCTGATCACTCTGCCGTGCTTCAGAAGGTAATGAGGACGGCCGTTGCTATCGGCCACAGTTGTCGTCTGTGGGTTAATCCCTAGCCCATGATAGAGAGTTGCAATCACGTCCTGATAATGAATCGGCCTTTCAATGGCCTCGGCTGCATAGCGATCTGTAGCCCCGATGACCTGCCCGACATCAAGCCCCCCTCCTGCCATCATACCCATGGCCACCTTCGGCCAATGATCACGCCCGGCATTCTTATTGATCTTTGGAGTCCGGCCAAATTCCCCCCAAGCAAGAACTGTAACCTCATCAAGCATTCCCCTTTCAGAAAGATCCTCCACAAGAGCAGCAATCGCATGGTCAAAAATCGGCACTAGCTGCTTCATTCTACTGGAATTCTTTGAATGCGTGTCAAAGTCACTGATCGATACATT
>CALCSP010000694.1 GCA_937893785.1 uncultured Verrucomicrobiales bacterium | reverse complement strand
TTGCCTTTTCCAGATCAGTGATATTATCCAGAAGAAAACTTCTTCTACTGCTCAGTTCGGTCTGCTCTTCATGAAGCTTCCGGTGTTGGGTAGTGGCTTCCTCGAGCCGTTGCCCCGCGGCAGCAATCAGGGCGTCAATCTGTTTTATTTCTGTGCGCCGAAGTTCGTTAAGCGCGGCAAGCTGCTGCTGTTGCTCCTGCCAACGGGCCGCTTCCTCGCTGCGTTGTTTCTGGACATCTACCCATTGGCGAACCTTCTCCTGTAAAACGGCAGAAGGCGACACCTTGATGGTGTCGCCTTCACTAACCAATTCCTGAGAGTAATAATCCGTCTTTATTAACAGGCTCAGTAATAATGCTGCATATAGTCTAAAACTTACCATTGTATCTCAAACCCGACATAAAACTCGCGTGGCGCGTTGTTGCGCGGCCCCTCGGGTATGCGACTGACGGTCAAGACTTCATCCAATACATTGTGAACCCCGCCGATCAGCTTTACAGTATCGCTTAACTGAATATTTGCGGCAAGGTCAAAGATCACTCCGCCATCAATTTTGCCCTGGCGGGAACTGCTACCGGGGCTCTCGAGGTTGGCTGCAGTCCCGTAGGTATCAGAAATATAGGTTGCAGCAAGGTCAATTCCCCAGTGCTCTGCGGCAAGTCCTGCACCGAAGGCGAGTTTCCATTCCGGGATGTAGGGAATGTGTGCACCGGCGGCTCCACCGGCCAAGATATCATCTCCACCGCCAGCGGAAAGTGCGTTGTTGAGTGTTGCATCCGTCCATGTGGCACTGACAAACATGGGAGTGCTGACTGCATTTCCTGCAAGTGGGTCAAACGTAGTAAGGAATTCAACCCCGTAGACTTCAGCCGCACCGGCATTGGTTGGATTTGAACCTCCAAGACCCGCATCGGAGCCTGTTAGGTTGTCAAAATCAGACAGGAAACCGGCGATTTCCACTGCCATTCCTTCACTTTGGTGGCGCAGGCCAAGCTCATAACCGGTGCTCTCTTCCCAGTCGACCCCGCTTTTCAGGAAGGATCTCGGGCCAGGGGATGAGATGCCACGGTAAATGCTGCCGAAGAGCAACTCAGATTCACTGAGTTCGTAAGTCATGCCGAGACCAGGAGCTGTATAGTCGATGTTGCCGCTTGCGCTTCCGGTAGCGGTGTTGGTTGGGTCTTTCTTGTAATCGGTATAAGAGAGGTCAATGGATTCGTGGCGAACACCAGGAATCAGCGTCAATTTACCGAGTTTAATTTCGTCCTCGAGCCACAGGGAAAGTGCGTCGGCTTCCTGCAGGCGGTTGCCTCCGGATCCGGGTATCCCCCTGACCACAGATGGGGCTTTTCCTTTTTCCCCAATAATAATCTTATCATCACGCTGGAAACGGCGAATGGAGTCGTGATGCAGGCGTGCACCGAACTTCAGTTCATGTGTGATATTTCCGGCTTGCAGGGTATAGTTGGCATTAGCCTGGGCTCCATATGAGTCATAGCT
>CALCSP010000693.1 GCA_937893785.1 uncultured Verrucomicrobiales bacterium | reverse complement strand
GCATTTCCATGGACGCTGAAGCCCTAGCTAAGGTGAATGAATACAACTGGATCGGCAGTTATCCTAAGAATTACCGCTAATTACTCAGACGGGAGATCGAGATGCCCCCAACCTTTACCTCCTCGCCGGGGAGCATTCTTTAGTCACTTTACGGGTCCTGGTTTTTGTTCAGCGAAACCACGCTGAATGTGTAAAAAGGTTCCCTTCTTGTTTCCTACCAAGATGTCGGCTTTCTTGTCACCGTTGATGTCAGCGGCCAAAAACTGAGTTCCAACACCGGAATTATTGTCAATTTGGTATGGGATGAATTGCGCATCTCCTGACTTGCCTCCACGTATCAGCTTAAACCAGTACAAAACTGCCGCATCATTGCCTCCCGGGTCATTGCCATTGTGTGCCCACCAACGCTTGCCGGTCACCAGATCTTTTATGCCGTCTTTGTCAATATCGACCAGCTGAGCAGAGTGAGCCTGGCTAAATACAACTCCATAGGGGTTGTCCTCGGGCCTAGCTCCCGTAATCACATGCCGCTTCCATATTTTCTTGCCGCTGTCACCCTCAGCTTGCTCAAACCATGTCAACCCATATCCATGGGCCGCGGCAGCCGTAAAGATATCATTGTCCCCGTCACCATCAAAGTCATAAGCAAACATATCCGCTCCACCAGGCTTGGTAAATTGAAACCGGAACCCTTCCCATATGGGGTCTCCATCAAGAGATTTCGGTTGCCTCCACCAATGCGCCTTGTCCAGCACATCCATCTTGCCGTCACCATCAACATCTCCCACTCCAAGGCCATGGGTATACTTTCCTCCGGTAGACTTAGGAGGTGAAATATTATGACGGGTCCATTTCTCTGTTGCCGTTTCTTTCTTGAAAGTGAAGTAAACAAACTGCCCGGCAACAGAACCAACCATATCCGGTATTCCATCACCGGTTATATCGGTAAACTGCGGTGACTCGTTATCGAGAGAGTCCATGGCCACATGTTTTATCCAAGCACCTTTTCCCTTGGGATTCTGGTGCCAAAAAACCTGCTTACCCGGGTGACTGACCCTGATCACATCATCCCAGCCGTCACCATTCACATCATATGCCCAAGTGTTAAAGTTCGGCGCGTAACCCTTTGGTCGAAAATTTTTTGTATTATATATCTCGTGCCGTTGCTTGTAATCAGGCGCTTCATACCAATATGGACCACTCACCACATCCACTTTTCCATCCTTATTAAAATCCCCTGCATGAACCCCTTCTGCATAAAACTTATCCGATAGCTGTAAGCGTTGAAACTGTGGCACTTCGGCCGCAAGAGAGAAAGGTATCAGGGCCCCAAAGCACAAGAATAGTAAAAGCGTAATATTCATGAAAGTTACTTCTACCAGTTAAACCTTTGAACAGGAAACTTTCTTTGGGTTTTAATTGAAGTGGCTCAACTCTGCTACAAGCATGGTCACCGCAGAGTTAAAATGCTCAAAAAAGACGACTTTGCTACCGCAAGGTCAGAATTAGTCTGGTAAAAAAAATACCAACCCCCAAATTCTAATGCACCACATCAACCACGGATGTAATGTCTGTGAACAAATTCACCATCACAATCGACACGATTATAACCAACCTACCTTTCAATCATGAGCACAACCCGTATCGAAAGAGACACAATGGGAGAAATGGAAGTCCCTTCCGAGGCACTCTATGGAGCCAGCACACAGCGAGCCGTGCTAAACTTTCCTGTCTCCGGTGAGCCAGTAGAACCGGGAATTGTACGGGCCTATGGGCTGATTAAATGGGCTGCCGCCCGTGTGAACGGTGAACTCGATCAGGTTGATAAGTCACTCACTGATCAAATCGAAAAAGCTGCCGAGGAAGTCTATGAAGGTAAACTTGATGAGCATTTCCCCGTGGACATCTATCAGACAGGTTCCGGCACTTCTACCAACATGAACGCTAATGAGGTCATCGCCAACCGGTGTTCACAAATAGCCGGCAAGCCGATTGGCTCCAAGGATCCCATCCATCCCAATGACCACGTTAATCAGGGGCAGTCTTCCAATGACACATTCCCAACCGCCATGCATATAGCTGCAGGTGTTGCCATAAAAAACAAGCTTATTCCCGAGATGAAGAAGCTAATGAATTCCCTTTCCGCCAAGGCAAAGGAATTTCATCACACCCTGAAAATTGGCAGAACGCACCTAATGGATGCAACACCGGTCCGGCTAGGCCAAGAATTTGGCGGGTACGCAAAACAAGTCGAACGAGGTATTGACCGGTCACACAAGGCGCTCAAAGCACTCCACGAACTTGCTTTGGGGGGAACCGCTGTAGG
>CALCSP010000692.1 GCA_937893785.1 uncultured Verrucomicrobiales bacterium | reverse complement strand
TTCTCAGGTGGGGGTTGTTTCGACATGGGCAAACCTGACGCCGTGCAACATGCATATCGACAAGCTTGCGCGTGAAGCGGAGAAGGGGGTCAATGCAACCGGGGGTAAGGGAGTAATATTCAATACTATTACGGTTTCAGACGGGATTTCGATGGGCACTGAGGGCATGAAGTATTCCCTTGTCTCGCGAGAAGTGATTGCCGACTCGATCGAGACTGTTGCAGGGGCACAGGGATTTGACGGACTGGTCATGATTGGTGGCTGTGATAAGAATATGCCCGGGTGCATGCTAGCAGCAGCACGGTTGGACAGGCCTTCGGTTTTTGTCTATGGAGGAACAATCATGCCAGGGGACCACAGGGGGGAGGATGTGGACATTGTTTCCGTATTTGAGGCAGTGGGTAAGCGTGCTTCAGGTGAGATTAATCGTCTGCAGCTTGATGCGATTGAAGAGTGTGCGATTCCTGGGGCAGGTTCTTGTGGAGGTATGTATACTGCCAACACAATGTCCAGCGCGATTGAGGCCATGGGCATGAGCCTTCCAAACAGTTCTGCACAGGCTGCCATTCACAGCGATAAGATGCGCGATGCGATGGAGGCTGGTGCCGCGGTAAATTACCTTTTGCAGAAAGGCATCAGGCCTTCGGATATTCTCTGTAAGGAGGCATTTGAAAATGCCATTACGATGGTGATTGCCCTAGGAGGGTCAACCAATGCCGTGTTGCACTTACTGGCCATAGCTGATGCTGCCAATGTTCCCCTGAGCATTGATGATTTTACGCGCATTGGCAAAAAAACTCCCGTGCTTGCCGACTTGAAACCCAGTGGAAAGCACGTGATGGCTGACCTTGTGCATATCGGGGGAACGGTTCCACTGATGCGCATGCTCCTCAACGAAGGCCTGTTGCATGGCGATTGCCTCACAGTGACCGGAAAGACACTAAAGCAGAATATTAACCGTTCTGAGCTTAAGTATCCGGATGGACAGGATATTATCAGTAAGTTCAAAGATCCTATCAAAAAGACCAGTCACCTTGTCATTATGCGTGGCAACGTTGCCCCGGAAGGCTCAGTTGCAAAAATCAGTGGTCATGAGGGAAGCAGCTTTAAGGGAACGGCCAAGGTTTATGATTCCGAGGAAGTGGCCCAGAAAGCCATTCTGGCTGGGAAGGTAGTGGCTGGCGATGTCGTTGTTATTCGTTATGAGGGGCCTAAGGGTGGCCCCGGCATGCGGGAGATGCTTGGACCCACGTCAGCTATCATGGGGCGCGGCCTTGGTAACGATGTTGCGTTGATTACCGATGGACGTTTCAGTGGCGGAACCCGAGGCTTTGTGGTTGGGCATATTACTCCCGAAGCGTTCTGTGGGGGGCCGATTGCCATCATTCAGGATGGTGATCAAATCACCATTGATGCCGAGAAAAGTGAAGTCCGGCTGGAAGTTTCTCAGGCCGAGATCGATAAGCGCTTGAAGCAGTGGGAGCAGCCTGAGCCGCGTTACAGCAGGGGCATACTTGCAAAATATGCAAGTACAGTCACATCAGCTTCTGAAGGCGCTGTTACGGATAAGTATATCCCCTGATCGTTGTATTGATCTTGGGATTTTTTTTGCAGGTTGCGGTTTTGCTTACTGGGGCCACTCAAGCTTGATTAGCCCCTTCAGTTCTCTGACAAAGAGTTCTTCACCGCAGACGGCTAGGTGCGCCCAAGTGGAGGAATCGGATACCTTCTTAGTATCCAACAGTTTAAATGCCACGGGATCTAGATCGATCAGCAAGAGGTTGCCATCTGCAGTGAGTGCGAGGGCCTTGTCCTTATTGATTACAAGAGAGGCATAGTCACTGAACTTCTTGACTGAACTCCACTTCAGTTCACCGGTCTTGGCCTCAAAGCAATGGAATCTCTTGTCTCTGCCATGCATGTAGACATGGCCCTCATGAGTCAAAGGAGAAGACATGTAGCCTTCCGTCTTGTGAGACCAGGTTTTTGAAACGCTCATGCCTTCACTGCCGGTGGAAATCTGGAAAAGTGAGCTTCCTCCTCCGTAAGTACTGGTAAAGAGAGTGTCCCCGATAATGGTTGGTGTGAGGATATTCATGCCGCGAAATGCCTTGACCTTGTATTTCCACATGACCTTGCCAGTGGCTAGTTCTAAGCCGGCCAGTTCTTCGCGTGTTTGGGCCAGTAACTGGTTTTTGCCGGCAACTTCAGCTATGACAAGGGAAGAAAATGCACTGCCATACATTGCACGGGCATCTTTCATCGATCCCCAGACTTTTTTTCCATCTGAGCATCGTAGCTTTGTGATTTCTCCCCCAGCTTGCACATAGAGAAACTCACCGTCGACAATTGGTGAGGAAACAAATCCAAATGTGGGAACGCCTGATTTTTCCCTTTCCACAAAGTCAACGCGCCACTTTTCCTTGCCGGTCTTCACATCAATAGCGACCAGAAGTTCCCGTATGCCGCCAACATAAAGGGTGCCGTTTGCATAAACGGGTGTGGAACGAACCCAACTACCATTTTTACGGGCGAAGAAGGGTACCTTCATTGCCCCCTTCCATGAAATTTCCCATAACTGTTTACCGCTTGCCCTATCAAAGGCTCTTACGATTTCATCAGACTTGTCCTTGGTTTCCACCGTGAAAACGTGGTCTTCAGTGACAATAGGGCTCGAATACCCCTCATTGAGCTTTTTAGTCCATGTTGTTTTGATCCCGGAGAGGGTTGCCGGCCATTTAGCTGCTTCATCATGGATTTTGCCGTCCCGGCTTGGTCCCCGCCACTGTTCCCAAGTTTGTGGTTTGGATATAAGGCTCGTCGTTAAGGACGCAAAAGCGAAAATCAGTGTGATATGGCGTTTCATAGTGGGTTCAACGTTCATTGCGGGGTTTTGGATTTAGATTAGTGAGATACTTCAATGAAATGGATTATCGGTCGGTGGGTTTGCCGTTCCTGAACCTTTCAAGTTGTCTTTGCACTTGGGCGTCCTCGTTGAGGATAGCAACCGCTTTTTCCGAAATCTTAACCGCTTTTTCTCGATCACCGAGCTGAAAATGAACTTCTGCCAAAGTATCTAGGAAGGCACCGTTCTCCGGCTCTGAAGCGACAGCTCTGTTGGCGTGTAGTAAAGCGTCATCCAGTTTCTTGGCGCACCGTGATAACAACCATGCAAGGTTGTTATGATGTTGAGCACGGCCGGGAAATTGATCCGCAACGGATTTGCAGGTGGCATAGGTGGTCGCAAACAGGGCGTCGGCTTCTGTTTGCTTCCCGGCGTCGACTAGTAACTGGTAAATATCCTCGAGCATGGAGCTGTCCGAAGAGTTGATTTCCTGCAGAGTGGCGATTTGAGCAGCAGCCTCGTTGGCGTGCCCGTTTTCAATGGCACTCTTTGCCTGTAGTGTCCCCAGATCCATGGCATAGCTGAGAGCGGCTTTACGGCTGATCACATTCCTCTGGTTGACCGGCTGCATTTTTGAAAGCAGGTAGCATTCAAGAGCTGTTGCCGCCTCACTGGGTTTGCCATTCATTTTGAGGTCGGCATATCTGCGTCGTAGTGCTTCAGGATGGGCTCCCTCCCTCGGGTTTGCCAGCCTGAGGATGATACGATCCTGCTCTCTGGCCATCTCCTGATCATTGTGCAACCACATGTAGTAGGCTAGGTAATGCCGCTTATTGATGTCCCCTGTGGCCATTTGGGACGCTTTTTTCTTCAAGCTTGCCGCCCTAGCTTCTTCTCCCGAGTCATGCAGTGCGAGGGCTTTCAGGTAAAGTAAAGTGGGGTTCGAGGGTTCAATTTTCCAGGCCTTGTCATACTGTTCGGCAGCCATTTCAGGTTTCCCTGCATCCATGAGAATATCGCCATATGCCATGAGGTTAAACCACAGCGCTTCATTGCCGAGCAGTTGCACCCATTGACCAGTCGCCATGGCGGCTAGATCCCATTGTCCATGAAGTCGACCAAGGTAGGCAACGCTCTGCCAAAGCGCCTGACCAGTTTCGCGCTGACCTGCCGTCTTTGCTGAGGCAATCAACGCATCAATGGTTTCCTGTCTTTTTTCCCGGAGTTTATCCTGCTGGCTTAAGTCAAACAGTGCGCTCATTCTCTCTAGTCTGGAGGTCACTGGTTCCCCAACAAATTGCCTGCCGATCTGTTCCCAACATCTTCTTATTCCTGCCTCATCTTCCTCCTGGAACAGGGTTTCGATGACGTCTCCCTCGATTGCCAGCTTCATGGCGCTCTCGGCGTGTTTAAGAGCCAGTTTATTAAGCTTTAGCTGGCTTTCCCGGTAAATAAGCGGCACCAGGCTGGCTTTGCGAGCTTGCAGCAATGTGGCCGTTTCCTGCATGATTCTCTGCGCCTCCTCGAGTTGCCCGGTCAGGATACATCCTTCAGCCACCTTTACTGCCGGCATGATCGCGGTGTCGATTTGTTTTTCGGATGTGATCTTGAAGTTATCCTTAAATTCACCCAGCCATTGCTTGTAGGGAGCGTTTTTTTCAGTGACACCCAGTGCCTTAAAGGCTTCGTCAAATTGATAGCGCCATGTTTCCATGTTCGCCAGTTCAGTGCGGTTCATTTCTCCGGCAAGCCGGAATGCTCGATTGAAATCCCCATTAATAATCAGTGCGTTCAGGCAGCGGTCCAGCTCGTCGGGTAAGGCCTTCGCATATTGCTCGATATCGGCGGTGATGCGTTCGAACTTTTCCATGTCCCCGGAAAGGCGTGCTACTGCTGCCCCAAAGCCAAGCGTGTCTGTGGTGCGCCGGCTTGGATCGGTGAACATTTCTGCGTAGGCTTGCAGGTTTCCTCCGGCCACGCGTGTTTCCCGTGCACGGGTATTATCTCCGAGCTTGGTAAAGATTTGTTCCGCTTCAGTGAAGTCTCCGCGGATTCGCAACATCCAAGCGAGGAGTTCGGCATCTGTTCTGGAATCATTAATAAGTTCACGCTGTTCCTTAATGGCTGCATCGAGTTTGCCGCTTTGCATCAAGAAGGCTGAGTAGCTGCGCATGCCGGGAGTGCTTAGCGCAGCAAGTTGCAGAAGTTCCTCCGCTTCTTCCAGTTGGTCGCTGAAAATGAGTTCGGGAGCTTTCTTCTCCACATCTGCTGCAATCCTCGTGGCTACCGTTGCTCTGATATTTGGATCGTTTTCCTGTTTAACTAATCTGATCAGTATGTCGGTTTCCTCCAGCCTGATCAGGCTGTTGATGGCTAACTCCTTGTCTTGGTTGCTTCCGGTGCGGTAGGTTTGAACCAGGTTACGGATATTTTCGGGAGTATCAGGGTAGAGCCCCAGCTTGAATTCATTGAGAATCTTTTTTCCTCGGTAAAAGAGTTCTGCTGAATCTTGAGCGACTGCCCGCCTGAGGTATGGCTCGGCAATGCGTCCCATCTGCCAGATGCGTTTAGTCGCGGCTTCACGCACTTTGAAATCATCGGATTTCAGTTCATTGATGCTCTTTAGAATCTCCTCCTTGCCCGGAACGTTGGTGGGGTCTTGCGTATCCTTTTCTTCCGCGTAGGAAAATGAATGCAGTGCAAGAATGACCTGCGCAAAGAGCAAAATGACTGGCATTGCTGGTTTCCGAAGGTGTCGGGGGGCTGGCATGGTGATATTTTAGCTTGGGGTTTTAGCTTGGGAAACGGTTAATTCTACCTGAGCGAAGTGCAACCTCGCGATCCATATGATATCGCGTAAGATCAAGGTCCGAATTACTGTGTCTGTCTTGAATTGCGGGGCTTTGCGATGGTTGATGATATGTTTAGGTGAGTGAAACCGTTGGATTGTGACGTTTCTGTTTTGACTCTGTGCCTATGTTCTCTAGAGTTTGCCTTGTGAGAAACTACCCTGCACTTCTTTTGTTCGCGGCCCTTGTCCTTCCGTTTTCGTTGCCCTCCGCCCAGGCGCAGGGAATCAAGGTGGGAGTGCTGGATATGGCTCGCGTTTTCGGTGAATATCACAAGACCAAGGAGGCGGAAAAAAACCTGGCTAGCCGTAAGGAGGGGGCGCGCAAGGAGGTCGCGGATCAGGAGGCAAAGCTGAAGGAGCTTCTCGAGAAAATCGATGGGTTGCAGAAATCGATCAACGATGCTGAGTTGAGTGTGGAGGTAAGGAGTGCCAGAAAGAAACAGGCGGACACGACGATTCAGGAGGCCAGGGCACTACGTGCTGAGCTGCTGGAGTTTACCCGCCGTCGTGAGTTGCAGTTGATGGAAATGTTCAACAGACAAAGGGATGTCTTGCTCAAGGAATTACAAGAAGTGGTAACGGCTCATGCTACCGAAGCCGGTTATGACTTGGTGCTGGACAAGTCCGCCCGGGGCACCCAAGGGATCCTGTTTCTGCTTTATTCGAAGGATGCCCGTGATTTCAGCTCGGAAATGATCGCCAAGCTGAATGCCGCAGCCAAGTAGCCGGGACGTTTAAACGGATGTTTTCCCGGTTGCGTTTCAAGCGACTTGAATTCCCACCTTCTCCTCCTATCCTTCAAGCGGTCAGGTTCTCTTCTCGGCGAAAAATACGGATGCAAAGTAGGGGTTCATGCCATCAATCCATTAATTAATAATGACACTGAATAAGATTGTTGAGGCGCTGATTTTTGCTTCACTGGATCCCCTGAGCACCAAAGCAATTGCAAAGATTGTGCGTAGGATTGCTGCGCGCGAGGAAGCTTCTGAAGAATTGCAGGCTACGAAAAAAAAGCATGTTGAGGCTGCTCTGCTTGAACTCAATGAGGAGTATGAACGCAATGGGTCGCCGTTTCTTGCTGAGGAGCGATCCACAGGTTGGAAGCTCTATACGCGAGCGGAGTTCGGCAGTTATGTCCGCGAGCTTTATCCCGGCCAGAAGGTTGCTCGGTTAAGCCCTCCTGCTCTTGAGACGCTGGCTATTATTGCTTACCGGCAGCCTATTACGCGAGCCGCTATTGAGGCTGTGCGCGGGGTCAACGTGGACGGGGTGATGCAGACACTGGTGGATCGTGGGCTGATTAGCATCAGCGGCCGGGCTGATTTGCCTGGGCGTCCTCTGCTCTATGAGACTTCCGGTGCTTTTCTGGAGCATTTCGGAATTAAGGGCGTGGATGAGCTGCCAAATGCCGTGGAATTGCGGCAGGTTCCCCTGCCACAGCCTGAAGAGCCGGCCGAGGTCACCGAGGAGCAATTGCCACTTGGTGAGGCAGATGATGCCCAAACCGCCGGCGAGGGGGATCCAGTGAGCACCGACGAAACGGCGCCGGCTGAGGAACCCGTCGAGGAAGAAGCAGATGGGGAAGAAGTAGCAGGGGAAGAAGTAGATGGGGAGAGTCTTAGAGGGAGAGCTAAAGGCTTCATGTGAAGTCTCCCTTGTCTGCAGTCTCACCTTGGATCCATTTTGAAAGGTAATGTTGGCTTACAATACTTTTCTGA
>CALCSP010000691.1 GCA_937893785.1 uncultured Verrucomicrobiales bacterium | reverse complement strand
TGCAGGCTGTAACTTAACGGTGGCTTTCGGCAGCGGCTGAGTTCCGCCAGCCAAGGGCTGAGTGGGTGTGCCCGAAGGTGCTAGTTTGGCAGTGGGCTGAGCGAGAGGAGCACCTGCTGCCGCCGGGGGTGCCGGTGTGAGTGGAACGGTTTTTGCGCCAAGAGAAGGGGCAGCAGGAGCAGCGGGTGGTTTGGGTGCCGGAGGAGCACCAGGAGCTGGTGGAGGCGGTGCGGAACCTGCTGCGTCTTTACGCAATGTAATGCGCACTGTTTCTTTTTTTAAAGGAACTGAAGAGGTTTTGCCGGAAGGCTTATCCGAAGGGTTGGGCTTCTCGTCACTCATGATTTAAAATCTTTTAAAGGGGAAATAGAGGGTTGACCAACTGCATTAAAGACGAGCAATCCCCCTGATGTCAACGCTTTTCATCAACCCAAAGAGCAATGGGTCACAAATGGTCAAATCCGCTAAATAGTTTAGTTTTATGTAGTTAAAGCGAAAATGCACTAACCGACCCAACGGGCAAGGTTTTGCTTGCCGGAGAATTCATGTTTCGATATGATATCCGGTCTGTCCGGAAGGCAGCATTTATGGCGGAAATTCTTGTTACCGGTGGTGCTGGCTTTATTGGTTCTCACCTCATCGAAAGACTGATACACGATGGTGTATCAGTTACCCTCGTTGATGATTTCAATGATTTTTATGATCCTGACATCAAGCGGGCCAACATTGCCGATTTAGGATCGGAATTGCGCGTAGTGGAGGGTAACATATGTGATGAATCGGTTCTGAACCAGGCTTTTGACGGCCACCATTTTGAAGCAGTGGTTCATTTGGCGGCAAGAGCTGGCGTGCGACCTTCCCGAGAATATCCTGAGCTGTATTTGCGCACCAATATTAATGGCACTTTCCGCATCCTTGAAGCCGTCAAAAAAGCCGGCACACCAAGACTTATTTTTGCTTCGAGTTCTTCAGTTTATGGACTAAATAAAAAACTACCCTTCAGTGAACTCGACCGCATTGAACAGACAATTAGTCCTTACGCTGCCACCAAACTCGCCGGAGAGCAGCTTTGTTCTACATATGCCCACCTCAACAACATTCGTACTGTTTGCCTGAGGTTTTTTACCGTGTATGGACCAAGGCAGCGTCCGGACCTTGCAATTTCCAAGTTCACACGACTGATAAACGACGGCAAACCTATCCCCAAGTTTGGCGACGGCTCCAGTGCGCGCGACTATACCTACGTGGAAGACATTATAGAAGGTATTGTAGCAGCATTGGCATACGAAGGTCCTATATTTGATGTTTTCAACCTTGGCGGCTCCCAGACAACAACCCTGTCCGAACTTATAGAGCTTGTGGAGAATTCCCTGGGCAAGAAAGCCGAGATTGAACAGCTTCCAGAGCAACCCGGCGATCTTCCTCGAACTTATGCTGATGTATCAAAGGCTGGAGAATTGCTGGGTTATTCCCCCGGAACACCCATTGCCGCAGGCGTACCAAAGTATGTTGAATGGTATTTGGAATACATGGCAAAGGCTGCAAAAGGCAGTTAAACAACTTTAAGAATACCGGTTCAAATAGGGCCAGGATTAATGATACGGGCGGACCAACATTGTTCAGCGGGTAACTTGCTGACAAGCCTGATCAGAATACCCAGTGTGAACCCCGAAGGAGATCCGGGAACCGACAAAGAAAATACCGGAGAAGAAAAAATGGCCCGTGCTGTTGGTTCTTTTCTTGAGGATCTCGGTGCCAAGGTCCGGCTTGAAGAGGTGTTGCCCGGCAGACCAAACGTGGTGGCGGCTTTCCCCGGCGGTGATAAAAAACCGGCAATACTTCTGGGTCCGCATTTGGATACTGTTGGCGTTGGAGCAATGAGCATTAACCCATTTGGCGGTGAAAGTGAAGGGGGACGAATCTATGGCCGGGGTGCTTGCGACACGAAGGGCACAATGGCTGCGATGCTTTGGGCTCTGAAAGAAATAGGACCCAAAGGGATCGCAAATCTAGATATCCAAGTGCATTTTGCCGGCTTTATGGGTGAGGAAACTGGCCAGCCAGGTTCTAGGCAGTTTGCAAGGGATTATGCCGGAAAATATGCCTTTGCTCTGGTGGGTGAGCCGACCCGCTGTCAGATTGTCCACAAGCATAAAGGCACTCTGTGGCTTGAGCTTATCGCTACTGGAAAAACGGCACATGGTTCCACTCCAGAACGCGGAGAAAACGCGATCCTAAAAATGGCAAAAATGGTTACCTTGATTGAGGAACGGCTCAGCCCGCAGTTCAGTGCGGAGTGTTTTCATGATACGGTTCTGGGTCGCCCGACGATTAATATTGGCAGGATTAATGGCGGCACACGAACCAACATTGTTCCTGGAGCCTGCGCTATATCTATTGATCTTCGCGTTACTCCGGCACTTGGCCCTGATAAGGCACTCAAAATGCTTCAAGATTTTGTCAGAGAAAACGGCGATGGTAATTTTGCTGTTAAGCCAGGCTTGAGCTGCCAGCCCTTGGATACTCCAAGCGAAAATGCATTTGTGCAACGCCTCCTAGGCCTTCCTTGTGCTCCACGACTGGCAGGGGCACCGTGGTTTTGTGATGCAGCGGTGCTCGCCGGCGAAGGGGGCATTCCAGCGGTTGCAGCCGGGCCAGGAGACATTGCCCAGGCACATACCGAAGATGAATGGATTGAGGAAGAAGAACTGGAGCGGGGAGTGGTTTTTTATCGGGAATTTCTAGAGGCGCGGACTAGCAAGTATTAAGGGGGTTTTTCTTTGTATACTCTTGACTAAGTCGGGTCAGCACAGGTTTTCGCTCGTCGAATATTTGCAAATTGGCAACGTGCGACGACCATTGCCAGCACATTATGCCCAAGCAGAAAAATGCCATTAGCCCCACCCGGCAGGAGGACTTTCCCGAGTGGTATCAACAAGTTGTTCGTGCCGCCGACCTTGCCGAGAACTCAGAAGTTCGCGGGTGCATGGTAATCAAGCCCTGGGGATACGGTCTTTGGGAGCAAATTCAGAGCCAGCTAGACAGCATGTTTAAGGCAACTGGGCATAAGAATGCGTATTTTCCATTGCTCATACCGCTCTCTTACTTAGAAAAGGAAGCAGAACACGCTGAGGGTTTTGCCACGGAGTGCGCGGTGGTAACTCACCACAGGCTGGAGGCGCAGGCTGGGGAAGATGGTAAAACAAAAATGATACCCACCGGCGAGCTCACTGAGCCCTTTGTAATACGTCCGACTTCCGAAACTATCATTGGGGCTGCCTTTTCACGATGGATAGAAAGTTATCGTGATCTGCCGCTTTTGATCAACCAGTGGGCTAATGTGATGCGTTGGGAAATGCGCCCTCGTCTTTTTTTGCGCACTGCCGAGTTTCTTTGGCAGGAGGGACACACCGTTCATGAAACCGATGGAGAAGCCTGGGAGGAAACCGAGAAAATTCTCGATATTTACGAGAAGTTTGCGCGCGAACACCTTGCCATCCCGGTAATTACAGGCGAAAAAACAGAAAACGAGCGTTTTCCGGGAGCGGAACGAACTCTTTGCATTGAGGCTATGGTACAGGACCGCAAGGCTATTCAGGCCGGCACGTCGCATTTCCTAGGTCAGAATTTCAGTAAGGCATCGGATATTAGTTTTGCAGGTCGCGATGGAACCAAGCAGTTTGGATGGACAACAAGCTGGGGTGTGAGCACCCGCCTTGTGGGAACACTTATCATGGCACATGGTGATGATGATGGGGTGATCATTCCGCCACGCGTTGCTCCCACTCAGGTCGTCATTTTGCCCGTGATCCCGAAAGAAGAGGTACGCGAGGAGGTCTTGAATTCTGCGACCGCGCTTGCTGATGCTCTGCAAAAACAGACATATTGCGGAGAGCCTGTCCGTGTGGAGATTGATAAGCGGGAAATGCAGGGTGGGGCAAAGAACTGGGAGTGGATTAAGAAGGGGGTACCCGTGCGTATAGAGATTGGTCCACGAGATATTGAGAAGGGGACCGTGGCTGTTGTGCGCCGGGATACTCCGCCTAAGGAAAAGCAGTTTCTGGGCCGCGAGGAAGCCCTGAGCAGTATGGCAACGATACTCGGTGATATTCAACAGTCGCTGCTTGATCGTGCCATGGAGCTAAGAGAGCAGCACAGCCGCAAGATAGACTCCATGGATGATTTCGTGGCATATTTTACTGCTGAAAATCCGGATAAGCCGGAAATACATGGGGGCTTCGCTCTTTGTCACTGGGCCGGTTCCAACGAGGATGAAGAAAAACTGGCCAAGGATTATAAGGTGACGATTCGTTGCATCCCTACCAACAAGGAGTTTGTTGAGGAGGGCACCTGTATCCTGACGGGTAAACCAAGTCAGCAAAGGGTGATCTTTGCCAAGGCATACTGATTAAGTAAAAACAGGCCGGTTTGCGCTTAACCCATTTAATTGTTAGCCAGATATTTCTCTACTTCTTTTTGCCATGCGTTGCTTGGATAGCCGTGGCTTACCTGCAAGTAAACAGTCAGTGCGCGCTCTGCTTCAGGCGCGCCAGGATGATCCTCCTGTGAGAGAATTTCTGCCATTATGGGCAGCTTGATATCGGCCGGCCGATGATGAAGATCTTGCAGTAAAGCCACCATTGCCTCACCCTCAACACCACGGCGGGAAATAAGCCAGGCAACAGGTGCGTAATCATCATCGGGTGTCAGGTTCGCCACATGGTCTGCTAGGTCGGGCTTGTGCTCTGCCGGAGCATCCATTAAAAGGGAAAGCATTTTTCGGTGCCTTATGGCATTATTGTTGGAAGCGAATGCTTGCTCAACGGCTTGGGGAGACCAAGCAAGAATCGGCAACTCTTTGAGGGGGTTTGCAGTTTGGACTGATAAACCACCCACTTTGCCGGGGGATGTGGATGGTGCTCCGATACCGGACGCTAAAGGAAACACCTTGGCATTGGGGTTTTCCTTGGAGGGTGATTCGCCGGATACGGATTTTGGATTGGCTAACCGAAAGACAATAGAGATACTTACCAACAACAAAGCGGATACCAGTATTACCCGCACCCGTTTATTTATTGCGGTAGATACCATTTCGCTCCCGAAACCATTCTAGGGCACATGCCACCAGTCCTGCTAACGTTGTTAAAGCATCATTGATCAAATCTTACTGGGGCGATGATGATTTGGGGTGTGGAATTGATTAAAAAACTGCCGACTTTACCTGTCGTATTGCGTAAATAGGAGCCAAGTGCCCAACCACCTCCGCTTTGAGTTTTTTGAAATACGACTCCTCCAAAAGCCCGCCATCGCCCGTCTACCGAGTTTTTGTATCGGCCGGATACTTCGCCGGTGATGGGTGAAAATCGGGTACGCTTGAAAGAACTCGCATCAGTAAAATTGGCACTTCTACCCTCAAGAGAAAAATTGTCACTCAAGATCAAATCGTCAACACTCACGTCACCGATGTTACTGTTACCAGGCATGGGGGGAAAATAATGTGAACCGACAATTGCAGCCTCGTACTGATATCCCAACGGGTAGTAATTCCTGTAACGAGTATCGTCCGTTTTATAGACAGTGACCGACCCGTTGAAATCACTGACACCGGCAATGTCCTCGAAAACCAGCTTGCCGATAATGATGTCTTCACGCCTTTTGTTGCTTAGCTGGGTATGTGAATTGGCTTGGAAGGCAAACTCGTTCAGGCGGTTCAGGTAGCCACCGGCATAACCCACTACATTTTCTGTCGTGCGCGTGTAGAAACCAGCATAACCGTTTTGTCTCACGACCCCCATCGCGTAACATTGTCCATCCGGCAGGTCATCTGAGGGGACCACGGGATTCGCGATCAGCGCCGTGTAGGGTCCGCCGATATCAAGAGGCAACTCACAACCGGATGCGTATGGGCTAAACATTAAGGAGAATGTCGAATCACCCGGCGCTCCTTCAATCGTACCATTAACGGCAAGACCTATTCCGGTAGAGTCGGCACCGAACTTCATGGTAACGTCCACCGGTGGACCGTCGCGACTGGTTACCTCTCCACTCCAATCGTTGCCCTCGGCATTGAATTTTCCGCCAAAGCGGTAAGCCACACCGTCGAATCGGAACCTTGCGGAAAAACCACCTCGGGCATTTACCTTGAGCAGACCGCTACCGGTATTGAAGGTGGTGGGATCCGTATTTTCGATGAGTCCATGAAACTTTCCGTCACGAATAGTAAAGGCGGGTTTTCCAATGCCGATGCGAAAGGGAAAAGATTGCGAGGCCGCGTTAGTGGGGTTTTCGACCACTGAAAATTCCATAAAGGAAATAGGCTCAGTATTTGTGAGCAACAGCAGATCCGTATCGATTGCTTCAAAGAGAGGCAGCAATCCAGGTTTCAGGTGCGCTAGTTCGCCGGTGATGTCGTCATAATTAAGGTCCCAACCCAGCGACTCCACGCTGGAACGGTTTTCAAAGTCATAGTTGTCAACCATCACAAGGGCCGATGGTGGCAACAGGTTACCCGCTTCATCTTTGGCCTCAACCATAGCCCTTGTTCGAAGGCTTACATCACGCTGCCAGTTGAACCTGCTTACTGCAATCAGGGAGCCGGCTGGCAGCACGTTTCCAAAAGTGTAACTAATGCGCATCGCCACGTTATCGCCACCATTCTCATTGAGCATGGAAAATTCCGTCATCGGGAAGAGCACACTGCCATTAGCTGCGTTGCCGTTAAGGATATTCCAGTTGGTTAATCCAGTTCCATCAGTTACTCCCCTTGGGTATCCTTCGCGGAAAGCGGTTTCTCCTCCTACCAGTTCAATGTCAATGAAAGCCAGATCTGCGGGATCGCTTTGAAAAGTACCGATAGAGCCTCCCGGCCCTTCTCCGCTATTAAAGCTAAGCCAGTTAATGGTGTCGCGACTGATACCCAGGCAGGCCTCATCCTGGGCAATGAGGTGCGGGGAGCTGAATGTGAGCAGGATGCAACTGATTAGGGTGGGTGTTATCTTGGTCATGAAATTTTTTGCTGGAGTAGATTGGGGTGGTGCTGGAATTCAATCGCCCCTGAAGGGAAAGAGGGGCTTTTTATTGCTGGCGTGTTGCCAGT
>CALCSP010000690.1 GCA_937893785.1 uncultured Verrucomicrobiales bacterium | reverse complement strand
GGTGGAGACAATACCCGTTTTGCCGTTGATTTTGCGAATAAGGTTATTGCGTGTGTCGGAGATATAAATATCGGCATTGGATGTGCAAACGAGGTTATGAATGCCGTTGTAAACGGCTTTGTCGGCAAGCAATCCATCCCCGGCGAATCCTTGCTCGCCGTTGCCAGACAAAAGTGTAAACGTGCCGTCGGCTCCGAGCCGGTGGATGCGTCCGCCTTTGTATTCAGCAATATAGGCGTTGCCTTTTTTGTCGAAGGCTACGCCAAAGGGGTTTTTCACCTGGGAAGAATCCAAGACCACCTCTAAGGAGGGGGCTGCCAGGAGAGAAAAGGGCAAGCAAGTGAAACTGAAGATTACGGGCAATAGCTTCATGAAAAGTGAGGGTTACTTACTTATTTGCCGTCCGTGACCATGGGAAAGTCATCGGTGCGGAAGGGGGTTACAGGAAGGGTGACTGATCCGTCCCTGTCATAGAGGTTGCACTTTGGGTTGTTGGCCCATGCGTAGCGGACTGCAACAGGGGACTTGATGCTTTCCGCCCAGACTTCAATCTGGTGCTTTCCCTTTATGCGTGCCTCAGCCCAGACGAACTTCTTGTCTTGGCCACAGATGGCAAACCCGAGGGGATCATTGCTATCAAAACTATAAAGGCCCCCAGTTACGTGTTCGAAAGATATGATTGCCTTATTATCTTGGATTTCCATGGACTTAAAGCGCGGGCTTTCGTGAGGGATTTTCATGCCGTAATCCTTAGCTAATGCCAAGCGTGCGAGTCGGCGTCCGACGACCTGTTTGTTGCGCGGGTGGATATCCCGGCCTTCTCCTACGTCAATAATGACGGCTTGGCCAACATTTGAAAGTTTGTCCAGAGTAAGAGTCTGTGCTTCTCGTAGCTCGGGCCATGTATCATCTTCTGGGGCAGAGTTCTCGGCACGGAAGTCAGCAAGTTGTGCCCAGTAGAAGGGGAAGTCCCCTTGTCCCCAGTCGTCCCTCCAGTTTTGGATCATCAGTGGAAAGACTGAACGGTAAGCCTTAGCCCTGCTTGAGTTGTTCTCTCCCTGATACCAGATGGCTCCCCGGATGCCATAGCCGATGATTGGCTTGAGTACGCCGTTGTAGAGGTTGGCCGGGCGGTGTTGTCCGGTGAGAGGGTTGCGGGGTTTTCTTGGGGGTTTGGGTAATGACTTCTTTTCGGCACGGAGTTTTTTCGCGCTTTCTTTCCACTGGGCAAGTCGTTTTTCATACTGTGTAAGTGCCGCGGAGGGATCAAATTCGTTTTCTGTTTTGCGCCATGCTTCCATGTATGGCTGCGCCGCGGAATGTTTTTGCAGTAGGTCACGGCGAATCCATGCCTCACAGGCGGATCCGCCCCATGCATTGTCAATCAAGCCCACCGGGACATTCAGGCTTTGATGAATCTGTCGGCCAAAGAAATAGCCCACGGCTGAAAAATTTTGCGCACTGGTAGGTGTAAGAGCCTCCCATTGCCCACTGAAATTCTTTTGTACTTCCTGAGTTCCAACTGGAGGGATGCTAATAATGCGCAGTTTAGGATAATTGGCCGTCATGATTTCAAGGTCGGCGTCATCAGCGCGGTTTACGCTCATGCCCATGTTGGATTGTCCCGAGCAGAGCCACACCTCACCGATCAGAACATTCTTAAACTCTACTTCATTGTCACCTTTGATGGATAGGGTAAGCGGATTAGTTGATGCCTTCATCGGGTTGAGGGTGACTCTCCAGCTCCCATCAGTCTTCGCAATTGTCTCATGGATTTGTCCGGCAATGGTGACGGTGATTTTCTCGCCTTTGTCCGCCCAGCCCCATACTGGATTGGCATGGTCGCGTTGCATGACCATGTTGCTGCCGAATATGGCAGGAAGGCTGATTTCGGCCTTAAGACTCAGTGAAAAAGAAAAAAGGAAAATAATGGCTAGTGATTTTTGCATCTGAAGACAGCATGCATGCACGGTGATCTCCCAGTCAACCAGAACTGTGCCTGATGACTAGAGCATCAAACACGATCCCCTCTCTTTAATGAATTTTGAAGAAGTCTACTAATTGCGTTTCTTAGACCTTGAGAAAGGGGTGGGATAACTGGCGAGTGTTGCCTTGAGTTTTTTCATTACTTTTGCATTTTTGGCAGCCAGATTTTCGCGCTCGAGGGGGTCGTTTTGGTAATCGTAAAGCTCATATTGGGCATTTTTTTCCGGTTCTCCCGGGCGCCGCCATTCCACGAGACGGTAGCGTTCAGTTCGGATGGCTCTGCCGAGTTTTCCTCGGGGATAAGAATGGAAGGCATGGTCGCGTACGCGAGCGGAGGGATCCTTGAGTACCGGGACGAGGCTGATGCCATCAATGGGTTGTGGGCCTTTTGGAGCCGGCAGGCCGGCAAGTTCAGCAAGCGTGGGAAAGATGTCCACGCTTTCAGTAAGCTGGCGTGTGGCAGTTCCCGGGCGGGTTACCCCAGGTGCGACAATCAGGATTGGGATTCGGTTCGCCTGCTCGTAATTGGTATGCTTTGTCCATATACCT
>CALCSP010000689.1 GCA_937893785.1 uncultured Verrucomicrobiales bacterium | reverse complement strand
TGGAGTCCCGCCGCACACGGCAGTCAACGCCATCAGGTTCTCCGCGAGCATGCTGACCCTCCGCGGCGAGAGCCGGACCCTGTCATTGGCCAGCGCGTCGGCGACGGCGATCGCATAGTTGATCGTTTGTTTGCCGTATAACTTCTTTACCTGCCCGAGACGGGAAAGGCTTTCATTTACCAGGTCCTGTAACTCCTGCAGCCCATCGGGCCTGCTGTCGATGCCGGACGGATTGGCAACGCGCTTGCGGTCGGTTGCAGTCAGGTCCTCCCAGTCAGGAACCTCCACGACGAAGGCGAAACGGTCAGCCAGTGCCTGGTCCAGCGGCACGGACCCGTCGTAGTAGTCGTCGATACCCTGATCGGGCGAGCAGGGGTTCATGGCCGCCCAGCAATACTTGAGCGATTCAATCTTCATGCCTTGGATGCGGCGCTCGTGGACCAGCGAGAAGAGCCGGTTCTGGTGCTCCGGCTTGCAGCGGCTGATCTCGTCAATCAATACCGACTCCGCGTCCCAGACCGTGGCTGGGGTCTCTATGTAGCGGATCGACTTGCCTTCCTCTTCCGGGTAGGGAAAACCGACCAAGTCATCAAAGGCGATGAGGCTCGCGTTGTAGTGCCTGTGGACCAACGACATGGCGCTGGACAGAGAGTTAAGCAGCAAAGACTTGCCTGTCCCTGCCTTGCCAATCAACAGGAGCGGCTTGGCGGTGACCAGTGCCGCGACTATGATCGGCTCGATGTGCCCGTAGCCAAAGACACCGAGCTTGCGAAGGATACCTGGCTTAAACGACATCAGGCGGACCCCCTCTCCAGTCCGGCGAAGATGCGGTCACGGTGCATCTGTGCCTGCAGCGCGTCGGCGGTCCTGAGCGAGACCCGCACCCGGGCCTTGGTGAAATCGGGACGGTGAACGGTATAGTGGCACCACCAGGTGCCGTTGTTGTTCCACAGGTGGTGGAACGGGTTATTGCCGTCGATTCGGACGGCGAGCTTGGTGTTGTTTATCATGATGGTCTGGTTTCTCTCGGTTAGAGTTCAAACACATCAGGAGCTACGGAAAAAACAAAACGGCCCGACCTTGTTCAGGCCGGGCCGTTTGAAAATTCCCGCTGGAGGCTTCGTTCAGGGCGCTGTCTTCTCGCCCTGCACATCGTGAGAGAATTGTTCCCTCATCTAGGCACCTTGGCTACTCCAGTGGCCAGGTTGCCGGACCCTTTTACGGATCACTCCTGATGCTACCTAAATATAACCAGCAATGCCCAAAAATCAAATCACTTTGCCTCCAAAGTGTGTCATAAAAACCCTTTTCCTCTGCCCCCTCCGTCAGGTTGCCCGGACCGCGTCCCGGACCCTCCTAATCGCAGCAGTATCAATTCCCCGGGTCTCCATCTGGCGCTCGTTCCAGTGCAGGACAAGCTTGCGGCTCTGCTCCCTGAGCTCCGGGATCTTCCGTGTCCTGAACTGCCCTTCCGGGAGGCGGGCAGCACCGGTCGTGGGCAGGACCGCAGCGAATGCACCGCCCATTATCAAGGAAAATGCCTGCAGAAATGAGCTGCTCTCGACCTGCGCCTTCCACGGGATGTCATGGGCATCGAAGTGATCGTGGAGCAAGTCGCGGAAGCTGCCGCCGGGCACGGGCAGGGCAAGCGGCACTTTGCGTA
>CALCSP010000688.1 GCA_937893785.1 uncultured Verrucomicrobiales bacterium | reverse complement strand
TAGGGAAGAGGATTGATTGATCCTGTTTGAGTCTTTACGATCTTGTCGTGGCTCAACTTCAAGCAAATTTCGCACAAAAAAATCCTGTCGCCTACGACGAA
Organism: uncultured Verrucomicrobiales bacterium; assembly: GCA_937893785.1. Taxonomy (GTDB): domain Bacteria; phylum Verrucomicrobiota; class Verrucomicrobiia; order Verrucomicrobiales; family DEV007; genus CACIUL01. Next base: position 4,094 of record CALCSP010000688.1, on the reverse strand, counting down.
GGTATGGTGTTTCTCCGACGCCATGCCCCGCCCCAGGTACTACCACCAAATCAAAATCCTTGTCTGCTTTGATTAAGGCATCAACAACCTGCATGGTTGATGCAGGATCCACATTGGTGTCCAACTCCCCTACAGTGAGCAACAGCTTTCCCTGCAACTTGTGGGCATGCGTAACATTGGAGTTTTCTGCGTAATGCGGCCCCATCAAGCCCATCCAGGCTTCATTCCAGTGAATTTTGTCAATCCGGTTGTCATGGCAGCCACAATCAGCCACTGCCGCCTTATAAAATTCCGGATGAAACAACAGGCCCCCAAGCGCATTCTGTCCACCTGCTGATCCACCATAAATACCTACACGTGAAATATCCATAAAAGGATACTTCAGCGCTGCCGCCTTGATCCATGGAATACGGTCAGGAAAACCCGCATCCTTAAGATTCTTCCAACAGACATCCAAAAAGGCCTTAGATCGCCAGTTAGTTCCCATTCCGTCAATGACAACAACTACAAATCCTAGTTCCACCAGGTCCATCGCGGTAAAAAAACTGTAAAAGCGCTTGGGCACATAATGCCCATGTGGCCCAGCGTAAATCTTTTCGATCACCGGATATTTCTTTGAAGGGTCGAGATTACTCGGAAGGTGAATAATGCCCCATATATCCGTCATACCATCACGTGCCTTTGCAGTGAAGCGCACCGGCATCCTCCAGCCACCAAGGCCCTGTAATTGACTAATATCCGCCCGCTCTAGCTCACAGACAAGACTTCCATCATTACTGCGGCGCAATTCATGAACCGGGGGAAGATCAACACGCGAATAACGGTCGATAAAATACCGTCTATCCGGCGAGTATCGGATATCATGAGTCCCATCTCCCTTGGTTAACCGCACCAGCCCGGTGCCATCAAAGTTAATACGACAAAAATGGACATGATAAGGATCTTCCTCTTTATTCAGTCCACAGGCACGGAACCAGATCCGTCCCTTTTCCGCGTCAACGCGATCCACCCCCCTAACAACCCATTGCCCCTCTGTAATTCGGTTCTTAAGTTTGCCACTTACGCCATCAAAGAGATAGAGGTGATTCCATCCGTCTCTCTCGGACATCCAGATAATTTCCTGACGTTGATCCATGAAAGCGACAAACTGCTTCTGGAAATAATTCACAAATGTCTCGGGAACCTCCTCAATAAGAGTATGTGTTGATCCATCAAAGGCAGAAACCCCCACAACACGCAATACCTTATGTCCACGTTCGTTGTAGATGAAGGTAAACCGAGAGGAATCCAGATCCCATCGCAAACGGTCAATCTGCCAGGGCTTGGAGTAGAGTCGGTCACTAATAAAAATCTCCTTCCTTGTCTCAAGACTGAAGAGCCTCGGCTTGGACACCGCAATCCGATCACCCGGCTTGGTATATCGCCATGATTTCAAGCGTGGCTGAAGTTGGTCCTTGGGCGATGACTCAACGGCATGCACAATGCGCTCGACTCCAGCAAAGGTTTGCATCGCCACAAAATAACGGGAGTCAGGCGACCAGTAGATCTGAACCATCTCTACATTTCCTTCATCAGTGAAGGCAATACGGGTATTACCATCGCTAGATAGTCCAAAAATCTTCCCATCATGAAGGCTTATTTTCCATTTCCGATCTGGTGAAATATTGTCCCTGCGGGCATACCGATTCCGGTAGCCCCCTTCCGGTTTACGACCTTTGATGGGCTTGGAAAGCCTTGGACTAGCCGCAATGAATTTTCCAGAAACGACATCCATTCGGAACGTTAACCCTTCACAAGAAATCCGAACCGAGCCATCCTGTTCAATTTCCATTGCCTCAATTTTCAACAAGTCCAAATCCACCTTCTTGCCGGTTTCCTGCGCCAGCACATCGGCAATTTTTTCCCCGGAAATCACAACCTTGCCCTTATAATTATCAGCATCTACATAGACAAACTCACAACGCTTTTCTGAAAGCTTGTTGCGATACCAAAATGCACCGCCGCCAGCAAGCCATTGCCCCTCCACTTGCCCCTTACATAACAATCCCTCAGCCTGTTCCCTCAGCTTTGAAGCCCTTATATAATCATCACTGCTTCCCTGCGCAAACAACCCGACCTGCATCAATATCAGGCATAAAATCAATGCCACAGGTAATCCAAGTCTTACAAGCATGCATTCCTCAGGACACCCGACTATCTTTATCAACCCCTTCATCTTACGCCTGTTTATTACCGCCACCAGTCACGTTGCTTTTGGAATTCGTGACAAGACTCACCTTACATCAACCAATAATTTCACTAATTACTCGGGAGGGTTCAACACCGGTAAGCTTCTGGTCAAGCCCCTGAAAAGGAAAGACGAGCCTATTGTGATCGACACCCAGAAGATGCAGCATTGTAGCATGCAGGTCTCTGGTGTGAACTGGATTCTCTACTACGTTGTAGCTAAAATCATCAGTCTTGCCGTAATGCATCCCCCCCTTGATACCCCCTCCAGCAACCCATCCCGAAAAACATCTGGGATGATGGTCCCTGCCATAAACTTCACGCGTAATATTCCCCTGACCAAATACCGTTCTTCCGAATTCGCCCGCAAAGACAACAAGCGTATCCTCAAGTAATCCGCGAGCTTTCAAGTCCTTTAATAAAGCAGCAGTAGGCTGATCTACATCCCGGCACTGCCCCCTCATATTATCCGGAAGACGAGAATGGTGGTCCCACCCCCGATGAAAGAGTTGCACAAAACGCACATCCCGCTCTGCCATCCTGCGTGCAAGCAAACAGTTCCGCGCATAAGAGCCCGGCTTCTTCACTTCCGGTCCATACATCTCAAGTATATGCTCAGGCTCTCCGGATATATCACTAAGCTCAGGCACCGAGGACTGCATCCGGAAAGCCATCTCCTGTTGAGCAATGGTTGTCTGTATCTCGGGGTCACCAATCTCGGTATAGTGTTTTCGGTTCAACTCTGCCAAGGAATCAAGCATGCGCCTGCGCACGTTACTGTCAATTCCCTTAGGGTTGGACAGGAACAAAACCGGATCCCCGGTAGACTGAAATGATGTTCCCTGATGTCGTGAGGGAAGAAATCCACTCCCCCAGAGGCGAGCATAAAGAGCCTGTACATTCACACGTCCACTCCAGAATGCGGAAGGCATGACCACAAAGTCTGGAAGGTTTTTATTCAGACTTCCCAATCCGTAACTCAACCAGGCACCCATGCTGGGCTTTCCAGGGATCTCAGATCCTGTACAAAAGGATGTCTTACCCGGGTCATGATTGATCGCGTTAGTGTTAAAGGAATGGATCAGGCAGAGATCGTCAGCAACAGTGGACAAGTGGGGTAGCAACTCACTTAGCCAAACCCCACTCTTTCCCTGACGGGCAAACTTAAACATGGTCGGAGCGATCAATTGCTGCCTGCCACGAGTCATTGTCGTTACGCGCTGCCCCTTACTGACAGATTTTGGCAACTCAGTTTTAAATAGCTTGTGTAAGTCAGGCTTGTAGTCAAAAAGATCCACCTGACTTGGTGCACCAGCCATAAACAGAAAAATAATTCTTTTCGCGCGCGCCGTGCCGTGAAGGGCATTTTCAGCTCCCACCCCCTTTTGCCCGATCAGTGAGGAAAAGGCAGCAGCACCAAGCCCCATGCCTGAATTCAACAAAAATGAGCGTCGGGATTGCAACTCTCTGTGCTTGATCAGTTGATCGTACATGTCACTCGCGGGTCTTTGTAATATCAAGGTTATAGAGAGTGTTTACCAAAACAGTCCAAGCTGCCAGCTGCGCCTTTTGTTCAACATTCTCAATATTCACTCCACTGCAAATTTGATCTGCCAGTTCAGGATCAGCGGTATATTTCTTATTTAAGGTGTCAACAAGGTCAGCAAGCACCTTCTGCTCAGAAGGATCCGGAAGTTTTGACGTTACCGTCTCATAAATAAAAGCCAGACGCTGGACAGTGGTCGCTTCACGAGGTCCAAGGGCAGTGAGAGCAAGCTGACGTGCAGCCTTCAGGTATTCACTTTCATTCAATAAAAGCAACGCTTGTGAGGGAGTATTGGTTCGCTCGCGGCGCGCCGTACATGCAT
>CALCSP010000687.1 GCA_937893785.1 uncultured Verrucomicrobiales bacterium | reverse complement strand
GATGCGCTTTGAGAGGAATCGGTTTTTTGGACTTTTGCAATGGTTCCTTGCAGGGTTTTTATTTGTGCCTCAAGGGCCTCGATGCGTTGACTTTCATTCTGCGTATTTTCCTGTGTTTCAGAGTCACCCGCGCCTCCGGTCATGATGTATTGCGCCAGCAGAGTCGCGACAATTCCTGAAACAGTAGCAACTGCAACGATAACGCTTAATCGGGGTGATCTGGATTCACTCATGAAATCAACCTTAAGGGGCAAGTCCTTTTAAATCGACTAAAAAACAGGTGGCCTTTCAGGAGAGTATTCCTGTTTCCTTGTTCAAGCACGCTAGATAGGCTAGATCTTTTGGGGTATGAAATGCAGATTCCTTTTTATCCTAGTATTGCTTGAGTTGGGGATTTTAATAGGACAATCTGATCCCGGTTCTTTCGTCAAGTTTCCATCACCTGTTGCTGTCTATCTTGAGCGTATTCAGCAGGGGAGGCAGGAACATGCATTTAAGTTGAATCGTGATTTTGCAAAGTGGCAGAAATCAGCTCGGATTGCATTGGTGGAGTTGATCGGCCTAAAGCAAATTCGTGATGAACTGGTTGAGTTTCGCCCACGGGTAATTTTCGGAAAACGTGATCATTCCGAGCATGCATTTACCCGGCAGCTTTGTTCGATTGAAACGGAACCCGGAGTAAAGGTTCCTTTCTACTTACTCATCCCCATGAGTGCCAGTCGGGATACCCCTGCACCTGTGTTTCTAGCTCCCCATGGGCATGATCTCTTAGGCTTGCACTCCTATGCAGGAGTTTTCAAGACAGAGGAGCATCGTAAAAAGGTGATGAGTAAAGATGGTAATATCGCGGAACAGGCTGCTAAGCGCGGTTTTATTGCGATTGCGCCTGCTACCAGAGGGCTGGCAAGTGAGGTAAGTATCCCGGATCTCAAAGGCAGGCATGGCAACCGTTCCTGCCGAGCGCAATTAATGCATTGCCTTGTCACGGGAAGGACCCCCGTTGCAGAGCGCGTCTGGGACATGCAGTGCCTCTTGGACTGGATTGAAAAACATCCTGCAGCCGACCCGATGAATATTGTGATGTCTGGAAATTCCGGAGGTGGTGTCCTTACCACCTATACTGCGGCAATTGATGCGCGCATCAAGATTGCTATTCCAAGTTGTTCATTTGCTCCGGTAACCGCGAAGGGCGGATATATTTTCCATTGTGACTGCTGTATGGTCCCGGGGATACGTAACTGGGGGGACTGGACAGAGCTTGGTGGGTTGATTGCTCCCAGAGGTTTGCTCATTGTTCATGGTGTCGAGGATGGGTTGCATCACCGACCAACTGTGGAGAAGGTGTTCGGCGGCGTGCAGGCTATTTACAAGTCTGCCGGCACCCCGGAGCATGTGTTGCTGAAGTGGGGAGCATCTGGGCATCGATTTTACCCTACATTAATGTGGCCATTTATTGAGCAGTATTCCCAAAAGGCTGGTCGGT
>CALCSP010000686.1 GCA_937893785.1 uncultured Verrucomicrobiales bacterium | reverse complement strand
TCGAAAATGAATTCTCTGGCGAGGATTGAGCTGACCGATGAGCAGCCGCAGTGGTTCGAGTGGAAGGTCTATCTGGAAGCCGGCTATGAGCCTGAGGTTCGTTTTCGCAACGGGCCGCTGTCAGCCAAGAGAATGGTTCGGGTTTTAACGACTCAAGCTGCAGATAAACCCGAGTTTAAGCCTTTTGTCGGGATGAAGGCCGGTCTTGAGAAGGGGCATGGAGTGCTCAAGGCTTACAAGGGGCCAAGGTTACGGATCTGGGAGATCAATGTTGAAGGACCGCACTTTGAGACCTGGCCGAGCAGTGGGCACCGGGCGTTATACGGCGACTTGAGACTCGATCAACTGAACGAGAGAACAATTATTAGTCAGCTGAAAGATTTTGCTCAAAAAGCCTTTCGCAGATCTCCGGTTGATGGCGAATTGGATCCGATTCTACGACTCGTGTCTGAAAAACTCGCGGAAGGGGTGGCACCATTGGATGTCCTCCAGCTCGCCAGTCAGGCCATTCTATGTTCTCCCGGGTTTCTGTATTTAAACCTTGGTGAGGGTGAATTAAACGAATTCGCATTAGCTTCCAGATTGTCCTATTTCCTTTGGGCGTCACCTCCAGATCCCTTACTGCTTGAATTGGCAGAAGCTGGGAAGTTAAAGTCAGGTTTGTCCTCTCAAGTGCAAAGAATGCTCGCTGACTCTAAGTCGGAACGGTTTGTCCGGCATTTTGTGCGTCAGTGGCTGGATCTGGATAACATCGGATCTATGCCTCCTTCTGAGGATTTTTTGGTTTATTATCGCGATAATCTTGGATCAGCGATGAGAAAAGAGACGGAAATGTTCTTTCGCCACGTGTTGGATCAAAATCTGCCACTTCGGGAATTTCTTGCAGCAGACTATTCTTTTTTAAATCGCGAGTTGGCTATACACTATGGGATTAAGGGTGTCGAGGGTAACGAACTTAAGCGTGTTTCCCTGAAAGGGAGCCGGCGTGGTGGCCTGATCGGGCAAGGTTCATTCCTGACAGCATCGGCTAATGGTGTGGATACATCACCCGTTGTCCGTGGTGTTTATGTCCTGGAAAAAATACTCGGTTACACGCCACCGCCACCTCCGCCTGACGTTCCTGTAATCGAACCCGATATCCGTGGTGCTATAACCGTTCGGGAACAATTAGTAAAGCATCGGGAAATAGCAACATGTGCGGAGTGTCACCGTAAGATTGATCCACTCGGATTTGCCTTGGAAAATTATGACGCCATCGGTGGTTGGCGTGATCGATATGATGGCAAGCGCAAGATTGACCCTTCCGGAAAACTTCCTGGAGGTAAGTCTTTTTCAACCAATGCCGAGTTTAGGGAATTAATTGTCGGGCAGGGGGAAACTTTTACCCGGTGTCTGGCAGAGAAACTTTTAACGTACGCCATAGGCCGCGAACTCGATGGGAATGACCGGCCGAGTATTGACAGCATTTGCCAGTCAATAAAAGGTGAAAACCGGGGGTTGCGTGACCTTGTTGAAGCGGTTGTTACCAGTGAGAGTTTTTTACGCAACTAGGTAATTGTTGCGCAGTTGCCATTTGGCTGGTGATTAGAATTTCTATTTTTTCCAACGGAAGCTTTCTCCTTCAATAATCAAGTCACGTTTTGACCTTCTTTTTGGGGCGGAGGGGGCGAATGTTTTTGGGGCCTTGGCTGCAAGTTGGCTTTTGATTTTCTCATAACCGGGTTTCTTTGCCAGATTGTGCCACTCATTGGGATCTTCTTGTACATTGTATAGTTCTTCACTTTTATCCTTATAGCGTATGTATCGCCATTTCCTGTTCATGATGGCAAAGGAGTTGGGAAACATATGAGGAAGGTAAACGTCTCGATCCGATGCTTGGGCTGGATTAGCTAGAGTTGAGGCAATCGAGGTGCCTTCAAGATTTTGTGGTGCTTTCGGTAGGTTACATAATTCCAGAAGGGTGGGATACATGTCGATCAGACTGACAGTGACATCGGTAGTGATTCCCTTTGCTACACCCGGTCCTGCCCAGATAAAGGGGACATTAGAGGTGCGTTCCCACAGGGTGTGCTTGCCCCAGTCGCCTTTTTCACCGTGGTGGTAACCATGGTCGCTCCACAGCACAACGATGGTGTTATCCGAGTAAGGGCTGGCATCAAGGGCATCTATGATACGGCCGATCTGGGCATCTGCATAACTCATGCAGGCTAAATAGCCATGGAGGGCTTCCTGCACTGCACCGAGCTTAACCAGTCGCTGGTGAATCCTTGAGCGATTGGTTTTCTGCTTACGGATGTTTTCTGGAAGGTCATCGAGGTCGTCCACCTTGTACGGGGGCAGTTTGATTTCGCTGCGTTTGTAGAGATCAAAATATTTTTGGGGACAGTAGTTGGGGAAGTGGGGTGTGTAGAGCCCGACCGCCAAGAAGAACGGCATATCCCAGTTTTTCTTCAATTGATCCACAGCCCATTGGGCCCTCATGCTATCAGCAAGTTCGCTTTCGCGCTCATTGGGTATCGGGCCGAAGTCCATGAAACTTCCATTGCTTTTTGGTGCTCCGGGGGTGCGTTGATAGGTTCCGTATGGCCTTGGGTCAGGAAAGGGGACTTCGTCTGACCAGGAATCCATCGGGTAACCTGTTTCCCTTTGTCGCTGCGTGCGAACATGAAAAGTGTCCCATCCGCGAAGGTCGACCGCACCCGCAGGGTGGTGAAAGAGCTTGCCAGTGCCCATGGTGCGATAACCTGCTTCCTTGAAGCTAGCTTGTAAGGGGCGTATTTCGGGGTGGTCTACAAAGTAGAGAGCGCTATCGTAGCATCCCGTGGTGGAGGCGAATTGACCAGAGAAAATAGCTGCCCGTGATGGAGCGCAGAAGACCCCGGCGGTGTGCGCATTTGTAAAGTTGACCCCACGTTGGGCGAGGCGGTCAATATTCGGCGTTATGGCCACAGGCGTTGTGTCATGGCAGCCAATCCAATCATTCATGTCATCGACAGCAATGAACAGAACGTTGGGTTGTTCTCTAGAGACACCCAGTGTTGTAATGATCAGGAAAAGTAATGCTCTAATAAAAGTAACCATGATAGAACGGAATCGATGGATCAAGTGCTGGGCTTTACTGGTTCTTGTTTAGAACCCATCTTTAGAATTTTGAGAGATAATACCTGAAACTGATCGGCTCCCTCGATGATCTTGACTGTTTGGTTGGCGTCAATATTGGAGAACTTCTGAGTTTTTCCGGTTTTTGGCCAGAAGACTTCGAGATGTTTTACGTGAGTGGATTTCCCTATGCCGATATATTGACGCAATGGGTTATTACCAAAACTGCTACCGCTATCGACATGGCGGTATACGTGACGTTGCAGTCCATTTTCCTGAAAGGTTGCCTTGAGACGAGCCCCGATTGCCGAACGATTTGATTGCCTGCCTTCGAGAATAACTGTGAGGACATTGTTGTCGAAACCAGGATTTTCAAAAATAGCATCATAAAACTTGTCTGCCCACTGGGCTCCTCCCATTTGAATATAGACATCCTGGTCCCCATCGTTATCCAAGTCCGCAAAGGAAACACCGTGGCCTTTCTGCAGATGCCCAAACCCTCCAGCCATTGTGATATTGACAAAGCGGGATGAACGTTCATTGAGGAACATCACGTTTGGTCTGATTTCAGCGTAATCCACATCACCTGTTCCGAGATAAAAGTCCAAGAAGCCATCATTATTGAGGTCACCAAAGTTGGAACCCATCGGTTGGCTAGGATAATTAAGCCCCCGTTCTTGGGCGACATCACGAAATTGTCCCGTTCCTGTCCCTTCGTAAAGTTTCATTGGCTCAACAATAATTTGGTCTTGGAGTTTCTGGGTTTGTAAGTCATTTGCAGGGTTTCCAATGCCGTTGGGATAAAGCAGCAGAGTTCCTACTGGACCGGTTGATGAGCCTACCCAGAGATCGATATTTCCATCATTATTATAGTCCCAGAACCAAGTAGCAAAGCTACCTTTGGGTTTGATCAAATTCACTTTTGGAGCAATGTCGGTAAAAGTACCATTCCGATTATTGCGATACATTTTGTTGTTGCCGCCGGCAACTGAGACATATAGGTCGGGATAGTGGTCATTATCGATATCTCCCCATGTGGCTCCCTTAACAAATAGGGTATCACAAACACCGGCTTCCTGTGCAACATCGGAGAAAGTGCCGTCACCATTGTTTTTAAAGAGTTGGGTTGGCGCAACGACATTCCTTTCGGATTCGTTGCCGATATACAGGTCGAGGTCTCCATCATTATCAAAATCGGCCCAAGCTCCGGTTTGAGTCGGTAAGTGTATCTTTCCGAGTCCTGCTTCTATTGTGACATCAGTAAAAGTGGCGTTACCGTTGTTTCGCAGCAGGGAATTCGGGATGTTTCCGTTGTTACCATGCCATGCTCCACGAAGGATAAATACATCCAGATATCCATCATTGTTGTAGTCGCCTTGGATGAGATGTAGCCCACCACCAAAGCCATTCAGTCCGGCTGCATCTGAACGGTCAGAAAATGTGCC
>CALCSP010000685.1 GCA_937893785.1 uncultured Verrucomicrobiales bacterium | reverse complement strand
TTTCCGACCGGTTAGCAAGTTCTCGGTTAATCTCCTCATCAGGATTGACTTCCAGGAAAATAAAGAGTTCACGGAGCATGGATACCGGTTCGGTTGAGGCTTGCTCTAGGAAGCCACACCAAAGTTGCGATGCATCATAGTACTTTAACCAGTTTTTCAGGCAGGTCGTGTAATCGCCGCGCATGGCTACCTGCGGTAGTGCCATGAACTCACGAAGTTCATCTGCTTGAGCTTCTTCAACGGGTTTATTGCGGAACTGGGGGAAATCTTTGCGGGCATGAGACCATGCTCGTTCAACCGGGTCGCGCATCATAAAGAGTAGCTTCAGTTTGGGCATCCAAGAGTGGATTATAGCGACTTTAGGGCTTTCAAGAATAGCGTATGCAGGAGTAAATTCACCGGCGCACATTGATTGCGGAGCACCGGCGAAACTGCGGGCATAGTCACCGGGAGATTCGGTGAAGTGACGATCAAAGAAATGCAGCTCCTTAGGTGAACTCATCCAAATCTCTGGATGCCGTTTGAGTTGCTTGTTTAGCCAGGAGGTGCCGGCTCGCATTGCTCCGATACCTATGAAATCGGGCAGTCGGCAGTTGCTGGAATGATCAGACATAAGGTGAGTAGTAATGTAAGTCAGGAACGATCCGGCTACAGTTTTTTTGTGTTTTTCTCGGAATGCTACAAGTTATCTATGATGTCAACTTCAGCTTATCACAAACTCATAGAGCGGTGCAGGGATATTGCGCTATATAACAGCACATCAGCGCTTCTGGGATGGGATCAGGAGACTTGCCTTCCACGCAAGGGTGTTGCCTATCGTGCCGAGCAGTGCGCTTTCATGAAAGGCAAGGCTCACTATTTGTTTAGTGCTTCTGAAGTCGGTGCCTGGATAAGTGAATGTGAGCAGGAGGCAGAGGGAGAGGATTCTGTGCGTAGCGCCAATTTGCGTGACTGGCGCTGGTCCTATGACCGTGCCACAAAGCTACCGGGGGAGTTGGTAGAGAAATCAGAGCGCGTAAGATCTCATGCCATGTCTGCATGGGCAAAGGCCAGGCAAGAAAACAATTTCGCTGAATTTCAACCTCACCTTGAAACCATCATTGATATTAGCCGACAGAAGGCTGATTGCTACGGGTATAATGAAAATCCCTACGATGCGTTACTGGAGGAGTATGAACGTGGTGCTACAACAAGCGGATTGGTTCACCTTTTTGGGGATTTAAAGCCGCAGTTGCGTGAAATTGGTCTGGCTGCGGCACGGCGTTCGGAAGCGGTTCCCATCGACTCATTGAGTGCTGATTATCCAATGGATGCGCAATGTGCATTTAATGAGAAGGTGGCTCGGGCATTCGGTTTTGATTTTGATGCTGGCCGCATTGATACTGCAGTGCACCCGTTCTGCTCAGGTCTTGCTCCTGGGGATACTCGCTTAACAACTAGGTATGATGAGAAGGACTTCTGCAGTTCGTTATACGGGGTTCTGCACGAGACTGGGCATGGCCTTTATGAGCAGGGACTGCCGGTCGAGCACCGCGGTACCCCAGCGGGCAATTCGGTTTCATTGGGTATTCATGAATCACAGTCCAGGCTTTGGGAGAACCATGTAGGACGCCAATCGGCATTTTGGCAGCACTGGTTCCCTGTCGCGGTGGAAGCATTTGAGTCGTTGGCTTCTCGAAAACCTGATGATGTTATTAACTTTACCAATAAATCTCGTCCTTCTCTGATCAGGGTGGAGGCTGATGAGGCAACCTATGACCTGCACATCATCCTGCGCTTCGAGATCGAGAGGGAACTGATCTCTGGTAGTCTCGCCGTTGCCGATCTGCCAGAGGCCTGGAATGCCAAGTTTGAGGATTTTTTTGGAATAAAGGTTCCTAGTGATACCGAAGGATGTTTGCAGGACATACACTGGAGCATGGGAGCTCTGGGCTATTTCCCAACCTACACTATCGGGAATCTAGCCGCAGCTCAGTTGTTTGCATCGGCCCATGATCAGATTTCTGGATTGGAGGATGATCTCTCAGCTGGGAACTATGAAAGCCTGCTTGGGTGGTTGCGGTGCAATATACATGAGCGGGGGGGGCAACTGTTACCTGCTGAGCTCATCCGGGTTGCTACCGGAGAGGATCTTTCACCAAGCTATCACCTGCAGCACCTCAAAGATCGCTACCTTTCTCCGGCATTAACATAAATTTTCTTGTGCCATGCGTGACTCAGCCATAAATGGGAGGCAGAAAAATTCATGATTAGTTACCTTGCATGTGCTACCCACCGTAGCGGAAGTAACCTGCTGTGTCAGTCTCTTTGGCATACAGAATTATGTGGTTATCCACAGGAATTCTTTTCACCTACCCGTGCGCCGCGAATCGCAGAGGAATACGGTTTGGATACGGATCCGGATTGTGACTATAAAGGATATGTGGACGAATTGGTGACCAAGCGGGTTTCTCCTAACGGTGTTTTTGGCGCCAAGATCATGTGGTCGCACTTGGCTCCATTCTTGATGAAGTTACGCAAGGGGTCCCAATCAGACGTGGAGTTGCTTGCCTCGACATTTCCCAATCTTCGTTTTTTGTGGATTCGCAGAGATGATAAGCTGCGTCAGGCAATATCAATGTGGAAGGCCAAGCAGTCCAAGGTTTATAATTCCTTACAGACGGAAGGAAACACAAATGCTAAAGAAAAGCCTAAATACGATTTTCATGAGATAGGAAAAATTAAGCAGAGGTTTGAAGATGAAGATTGCTCATGGGGACAATTCTTTGCGTCTAATGGGATTACACCTGTTGAAATTCATTATGAGGATTTTGCTCAAAATCATGAGGAAAGAACACTGGAGATACTCCATGAAATGGCGATTGAGGTTGATGGTAAATTCCAAGTAAAGCCTCTCACCTACAAAAAATTGGCAGATGCAACCAATGAAGAGTGGCGTGAACGTTACCTCCAAGAAGAAAAATCAGGTGGAGGTGAGAATGAGTAACTCGCGTGTTGTCTTACTTCTTTGTGCTTGTTCTGGGATTTTCTTCTCTTCATGTGGAGGTGACAATGATTCCCAGAATGAAAATGTTGGAGTTGATACCGATGTGTCAGTTGAGAGGGGGAATGAACTGGGGAATTTCACCGGAGACCACACACGCGCGGTTTGGGTGCAGCAACAGAAATCTGGGCAAATTGACAAACATGCAGCAGGAGAAAACCTGAAATTGCTTGGGCTGGACAGCTTGGATGGGCGTGGTGAAAGGGCACTGCTTGAAAAAGTGGGAAGTTATTCCCGTCCCTTGTTTACGCCCGACGGTAACAGGGTGGTGTTCAGTAACAAGGGGGTCACAAAGTCGGATGCAGGAATTCGCAGTTACAACTCCAAATGTTTTGTTGTCAATTTTGATGGAAGCGGGTTGAAGGAGCTTGGGGGTGGTTATGCGGAGGCGTTATGGAATGATCCCGTGGGCGGTGATATCTGGGTTTTGGCCAGTGTGGGATTCAAGGATGATGAAAGGGTGGTGATGGAAGGTAAACAGCTGATAAAGTTTAAGCTGGATGACCCAGAAAAAAGGGAAGTGGTATGGGATAAGACACCGGTTGGTGCTGATAGCTTCAGGATGGGGCGCGATGGGCAGAAAATGGTGGGGCAATTTCCGTGGCCTGAGTCTGGTATTGTTGACTTGAGGACAGGATTTTTACAAAGAACTGGTAATGGGTGTTGGACATCAATGGCGCCGGATGACAGCTGTATTTCATGGGTCTTTGACGGTGCTCACCAGAACGTGAGCATTTATGATCGCAATGGGCGTGCGCTGAATACCCTTGCGATCAATACACATTCCGATCTAAAGGGTAAACGGGTTTATCACCCGCGGTGGACTAATCATGCTCAGTTTGGAGTGGTTAGTGGACCCTATATACAGGATAAGAAGGCGGGAGCAGATAGGATTGATATTTATCTCGCTCGGTTTGCTCCTGATATGAGCAAGGTCGAAGAATGGCACCAAATAACTGATAATAATCGCGCTGACCTGTATGCGGATGTCTGGATTCAGGGAGGTGAAGATGCTGCGTTAACGGTTCAGGAAGGGCAGGCAGTGGCTGTGGCTCCGGTAAAGTGGCCGCCTGAAAGTGAACACTTGTTCTTTGCGTGGAAGAATAATCGGGAGAGTGTTGAGTTGAACGGGAAAATTAGCCGTTTACGCGCAGAGGGGGCTGCACGGTTTGGTAAACGCTTTGACCTGGCGCCGGGTAACGGTCTGTTCCGTGCGGAGGGCATTGATGTCAATATGATCGATGCTAATCAATGGCTGACCGTTGATGCTGTGATTACACCGGCTCTAAAAAAAGGAACAATAATGGAATTCGGAAGTTATCGTTTTTCCCAGCACGATGAGGAGTTTCGGGTCACAATTCGCGACAGTGGAAATGAACGTTCTATTCGATTTGGGCAGCCTGTTGCTGGGCGCCCGGTTTCTATTCGGTTGGAATTTGAGCCAGAAGGTTTTGCTGCGATGATTAATGGCAAAGCGGTTGACATTTGGACGTCTCCCCTTGTAAACAGCAGTGAATGGCAAGAGGCGGGAATTATATTTGGTGGAGAGTGGGATGGAAGAATTGAGCGGATTGCTTTTTACGGCGGTAAAGGTGAGGGAAGTGCCCCTCAATTACCATCAACTCAGATCATAGAACCTGAAACAGTAGAAGACAGGATAAAAGTGCGGGCAAAGCTCCTTGAAATGACTCCACAACCTATTGTTGAGGATCTTGGAGCGTATACCAGAGCGCTAGTTTATCACCTCTACGAGATTGATGAAATTATTGAAGGGAAGTGTGATGCCAAGCGAATGATTGTTGCTCACTGGTCATTACTTGACCGCAATCCTGCTTCAGGGGTTCCTTCTGAGCTTGGTGCCTTCTATCACCTTGATGTGGAACCGCTGAAGAATAATCCTCAGCTCAAGAGTGAGAGAACTTTCGACGAGACTTCTGACCTAGATGCGCCGATTTATTTCGACATGCAAACGCCTTCAATACAAGATTTCAAGAGTCCATGAAATATGATTTGCTGACTGCCAAGACACTATTTTTTCTACTGACATCCCTTGCCCAATCCGGAGAAAGTCAGCAGGATTCCTTTGCCAGTGCTTGTGCTGTTGCTGGGCGTGAAGCTACCACAAGGACAGTCATTGGGGATGATAAGCAATGGCTGTTTTTAAAGTCGGAGCTTGAGCACTTGGGAACGGGTGCATTCTGGACCAAGGATTGGAAAGAGGTGAGTGAATCGGGCACGGATCCTGTTCCTGTATTACTTGCTCTGAATGAGAAGTTGAAGGCACTGGGTGTGAAGTTTATCTATGTTCCGATTCCTGCTAAGGCGGCGGTTTACCCGGAAAAATTCAGGGATGCATTTAAGGCCAATTCCGGCAATGCAACAGTCCCTCTTGTTCCTTTCCTTAAGAGGTTGAGTAGTGGAGGAGTTTCTGTGATTGATATCGAGCAGGAATTAAAGGAAAACAAGCATAGTGGAGGCGCCCGCAGTTACTGCATGACGGATTCCCATCCGACGCCATGGACCTGCGAATTAATTGCCAAGCGTGTGGCTGAAATGCTTGCCGGAGAGCAATGGGCGAGGGAGGCAGCTACGGCTTCGAATCTAAAATTTTCAAAAAGCAAAATGACTAGCAGGTTAATCAAGGGGGACTTGATTCCCGTTGAAAAGCGCGAGAGCTGGAAGGCAGAGGAAATTCATTTTCGCACTGCAGGAGTAATTCGGGGAGAGGCAATTACCGTTGCTCTTCCTGATAAGCAAACCAGTCCAGTGATTCTCCTCGGCGACAGCCATACACTGATTTTTCATGAGGGTGGCGACATGCTGATGAGTGGAGCAGGTATTCCTGATCACCTGCAGGCTGAACTAGGCTTCAAGGTATTTCTTGCTGCAAGCCGGGGTTCAAGCAGTCAGGCGCAACGCCAAATTTACAAGGGGCAGGATTTTTGGGAAGGCAAGAAAGCCCTGGTGTGGGTTTCCTCGGTGCGTGAGTTTACTCAGGAAAGGAAATGGCTTAAGTTGCCAAGGCTTCCGAAGTGAACTTCTTGATTAATAAAGAGGATGTCAGGGCACTAATTCCAGTGATCCTGTATAAACCCATTCCTTTACTTTGCTGTTTCGAATTAACGCCATAGCCTCTGTGTTGAACGTTCCAAAGAGGCTGTTGGTCATGTAGTTCACCGTGCCCGTCCAGTAAGGCTGTCCATCGACCAGTTCGTAGCGGACAGGACCCCAGTGTGAAATTTCGTTTAGTTTGATCTCAGTGACATCACCTTGCTCGATGCTTTGCACCATCAATGCAACCCGTCCTTTATTATCCCTTTCGGGGCGCTTGCCGATTTTGTTCTCATAATCATTAAGGACAGTTTTTGGTAACTTTGAGGCGGTTGCTACGGTGACAGACGTACTTGGTGTGGTGTTTTGTGGTAACGTTTCGCGTTCTTCGCTGGCTGCAATTGCCCGGGCCCGTTCCCTTTGCGCCCTGACCAGCTTGCGCTTGCGTTCCTTATATTTCTCATATTCATCATTGAGCACCTCTTTGTAGTTGGTGTCATCAATGGGGACTTTTGCCCTGAGTATTGAACTTTTGTGAGGTGTGATGACAAGTTGGCCATCCTGAATCGAGAGGGCAGTGTTCTTACTGCCAGTGGGACGAGTGCTGGTACCCACATTGTTACCGATGATGAATGTTGCTTTTGCCTTGAGGGTAATTTCCCGAGGGAAAGCGGATGCCGGGACTTTTTGCCAGTTTCCGACATATTCCTCGAGGGGCTTGAAATCCGGCATCGGGTATTTTAACGCGATTGGGTCTACCGTATCCTCTGGCTCGGTCGGAGGTTTTATGTCCGGCTGAGGTTTCTGTGTTTCTGGAGTCGTAACAGTGTCCTGATTTGAGGTTTCTTCAGCGATGGGCTTATCTTTGCCCATCTCACTGACAAATTGCACAATTTCGTCCTTGTATTTCAACCACCCAAAGATAAGGCCACCTATGACCATTAGGAAAATTAACCACTTCATAAGAGGACGATGGAGGTGCCGGTGGACAATTTCAAGGCAGAGTCGTTGAAGAATTAGCTTTTGTGGAGGCCAATTCTGTTATCGACTAGAGATAACAATAAAAAATGGCAAAAAGACTTTTTCTCCTAGATGGCATGGCACTGGTTTATCGTGCGCATTTTGCCTTGATCCGAAGCCCTATTTACACCTCCAAGGGAGTTAATACTTCTGCAATTTACGGGTTTGCCAATACCTTGGTTGATCTCTTGGCCAGTCAGAAACCGACACACTTGGCAGTCGTATTTGACACTCCGGCTCCCACAGAGCGTCATACTATATTTCCAGATTACAAGGCGAACCGTGATGCGATGCCGGAGGATCTTGCTTCAGCCATTCCTGAGGTCAAGCGCTTGATCAGGGCCTTTAATATCCCCGTGATTGAGAAAGACGGGTTTGAAGCCGATGATGTCATTGGCACACTGGCATTACGGGCAGCTGCTGAGGTCAGGTGCGAGGTTTTCATGGTGACACCTGACATGGTGACAATTGACAATTTGACGATTCCCAGAACCTCGGCCAGACACTCGTAATGGATTTTTGATGATTGGGTCACAAGGCGATGGGATCAAATGCCA
>CALCSP010000684.1 GCA_937893785.1 uncultured Verrucomicrobiales bacterium | reverse complement strand
GGAAGACCCTTTTCTTTAAGATCGAAAAAAAATAAAAAATGCACACGCTAGGAATCATCAACGAAATGATTGGGTTGCCGGAACTTGCTTCTGAGCATGGCAGTATGGTGGATCATATGTTGGAGATGGTGCATTGGCTAGTGGCGGTGTTGCTGGTCGGATGGAGTATCTTTTTTGTGTATTGTTTATTTCGCTTCCGCAAGAAAAGAAATCCGAAGGCGAGTTATCATGGGGTACAGGGGCACGCATCTCACCATGTTGAGATTGCTGTTGTGGTGGTGGAAGCGATCCTTCTCCTCGGCTTTGCTTTTCCCTTATGGGCACAGCGCACTACGGATTATCCGAGTGGACCTGATGTCGTAAAAGTGCGGGCAGTTGCAGAGCAGTATAAATGGACCATGCACTATCCTGGTCCCGATAATAAGTTCGGTCTGACCAAGTATGACCTCATCAGCGGCAGCAACCCGCTTGGTATTGATTGGGAGGATATCAACGCAAAAGATGATTTTGTCTATACTGAACTCGTTTTGCCCGTCAACCGTGAATGCATCGTTTCGGTAGCATCCAAAGATGTGATTCATAACCTGTCACTGCATCCAATGCGCATCCAGCAGGATGCGATACCGGGATCAGTTTCCGATATGTGGTTCAAGCCAATTTCTACAGGACGGTGGCAGACTATCTGTGGTCAGTTGTGTGGAGCAGGGCACGGCGGTATGGTTGGCTACATGGAGGTGATGAATGGCGATGACTTTGATGCTTGGTACAAGGAGAACGTTCCTAAGCCTAAGGAAAACAAGGCACCTGAAACAGAGACGGCGGCGTTAGAAGAATCCTCTCAGGATTCTTAATGCAGGTAGCATATAGAGTATGTATAACCAGAGGGTTGGCAGCGGTTCTATAGAGGAAAGCGTATAAAGCTTTTTTTTCCTGATCAGATCCCTGTGAGCGATGTAGCCGTAAGTAAAAGAGGAGCAGTGTCAGGATCATCTTTTACCCGGCAGGACTTCATGTCCCTGACCAAGGCCAGGCTAAGTATACTGGTCATCGTAACGACTGTTGTGGGCTATGTGCTTGCATCAAGGTTGGTGATTCAGGGTGTTAATTGGGGAAACCTGTTACATACGGTCATTGGCGGGGCGCTGGCAGCGGGCGCTGCTTCGGTTTTCAATCAGCTTATGGAAATCGATGTTGATGCAAAGATGAATCGAACCGCTGACCGCCCCTTGCCCAGAAGAAAGTTGCCTGTTGCCGGTGCTTTCAGTCTTGGTTGGGTGCTTGCTTCGCTGGGAATTATTCACCTTGCAGTTAAGGTCAACTTTGAGGCGTCAGCGATTGCTGCCGCAACATTAGGAATCTATATTTTTATCTATACGCCGATAAAGCGCATCTCCAGCATGAATACTCTTGTTGGAGCCGTGGCTGGTGCGCTGCCTCCATTGATTGGTTGGTTTGCTGCGGGGGGAGTTGTGGATATTCGGATGTGGTTCTTGTTTGGCTTGCTTTTTCTGTGGCAGTTGCCTCATTTCTTGGCCATTAACTGGATGTATCGTGAAGAGTATGAGGAAGCCGGGTTCGTGATGTGGTCGAATGGGGATTCCAGTGGCGCTCGAACATCCATGCTTGCACTGTTTTTTAGTGTGGCTCTTTTGTTTTTATTGATTTCTCCGCTTTTTTTCTCCTTTCTGAGCCTTTGGTCAGTCATGGGACTCTGTATGGCGGGAGTGATCATGTTGTTTTTTGCTTTGCAATTTCGCGCTCATAGAACCCGAGTTGCTGCCCGTAAACTCTTCCTCTACACCTTGCTGTTTCTGCCATTGAGCCTTGGGTTGATGATCATGGGGTGGCAGACATAGAGATTATAATGTTTGGCTTAAAGGATGTCTAAGGAAGTTAGTCCAAGAATCAACCCCTGGAGTGTATGGGTGCTGATTGCCGTCATGCTGGGGGGGATATTGATTACATTTAGCTGGTTGAATACCTTGGAGCGACAGTTTTCAGAAGGCAAGCCACCGGAGGTTAGGCCTGTGGAGCGATTGCGAACGGACAACCACAAGGGAGAACGGGCTGAGCTATTCAACCGGGATCGGTTGCTTTACCTTGTTGGTTACTTCTATGCAGGGGATGAAGCGGAGGCGCTGGCAGTTTGTCGGCGGATGCAGGATATGTGTGTTCCTTTTGCAGGGGAATCTCGGATCAAGCTAGTAGGTGTTTCCATGGCACCAGACCTAGACACTCCGGATAAGCTCAACAGCTTTGCGCAAAAGCATGGTTTTACTGGGGATGAATGGATTTTCCTTTCCGGTGATCGTAATCGCATGCGCAAGTATATGAACAAAATATTTCGCTACCCCGGACATGTGAAGCCTGAGAAGGAGCGCAAGACGCAAACTGATCTCTATGCACGTGAACTGCGAGTGACGTTAGTTCATGGTGGGGATGATGAGCAGGAGGCATTCATTCGCGGGATTTACTGGCAAGGAAGGGCAAAGGGGGAGGTTCGTAACGATAAAGTCTCTAAGGATCATATTCGCTATCTTCTTAATAAACTTGATCTGAGAGAGGAACAAAAGTCGTGATGAACAGGGAAACAAAAATTATCTATACCCTTGGTGCCTTGGCTGTACTAGCCATAACAGCTTACCTCGTGCTCTGGAAGATCAGTAGCAGGAATGTTGCCGTCAACAGGGGAAAGGATAGCGCTCAACTAAATCGGGTTGTCGATAGGGACATGGAGCTGATTGACGCGAAAGGTCAAAAAAGGCGCTTTGGTGATCTTAAGGGTAAAGTTTGGTTGGTCAGTCATGTGTTCACCCGTTGTCCGGGGCAGTGTGCCGGTATTTGTGCAGCCATTGATGAGCTGCTCGGCAAGGTGCAGCAGGATGAATTTCTCCATGTGGTCTCGGTTAGTCTGGATCCTGAGCATGACAAGCCAGCACAGCTTGATGCATTCGCTCAGAAGCATAAACTGGAAAGGGATAACTGGTGGTTTGTTACCGGTGATTCCAAGCCCCTCGAAAGTTATATGAGAGAAGTGTTCTGGATGTCAGCTCAGGAGCGCCCCGAGTCGCAAAGGAGCAATGTCAACGACCTCTTTACGCATGAACCAAGAGTGGTGTTGGTAGATCACACGATGAAAATCCGAGGATGGTTTTACCCGTTTGATCCGCCCAGTGCTGCGGCTCTGGAAAAGGCGATTAAGGAAACAGTGGATGCGGCTAAAAAATCCACCTGAGAAGCTTATGACACTTAGTGACCTTCCCGCTGTTAATGCTTCTCTGAATGCTTTGGCAACCTGCTTTATCATTGCGGGGATTATCTGCATCAAGCAAGGGCGAAAAAGGGCGCATGCCACGTGCATGATTACGGCTATTGCTATATCCGCGCTCTTTCTGACAAGTTATCTGATTTATCACTATTCACACCCCGTCACGCGCTTCACGCATCCAGGTTGGCCGAAGGTTCTTTACCTAACCATTCTCTTTACCCATATCCCGCTTGCTGTTCTCGTTGTGCCACTTGTAGTCATGACTGTAGTGCCAGCATTAAGGCAGAGGCTGGAACGGCATAAAAAGGTGGCTCGCTGGACTTATCCGGTTTGGCTATATGTGTCTGTGACGGGAGTGCTTGTTTACATGATGCTTTACCAATGGTTTCCTCCGACAGGCGGTTAGCTTCACCGATCCAGCATGGGGGACTTGTCAATAGTATCCCGACCATGCATATTGGCTGAGCAAGATGCGTTTACTACTGTTCGTTTTCTTTTTAGCATTGCCAATGGTTGCCAGTGGCGGCTTGACCTTTTCCGAGCGAAAGGTAGAGCTCAGTTCCAAGCCGTCGGATGAAAAGGTTAGATTTCTTTTTTCTTTCACCAATGTGGGGAAACAAAGTGTCGATATTGAGGACGTTAACCTTTCTTGTGCCTGTCTGAGTGCCAAGACCGACAAGTTGACATATGCCCCAGGGGAAAAGGGCACTCTAGAGGCTATTTTCACCATCGGTAGTTTTACTGGAATACAGCGCAAGACGCTGACTTTGGTCAGTCGCGCGAAGGGGGATGCGGAAAATGAAAGAACCGGTTTGATGGCTATTCTCAATATTCCTGATGTCATGACCATTACACCTGAGCTCCTGCAGTGGTCGGTTGGAGAAGAGGCAAAGGAGAAATTCTATGTGCTGAAGGTTACCCATTCGAATCCAGTTCATATTAAGGAGGTTTCCTGTTCACGTGAGGGTTTTGAATTTAGGGTGGTTGAGAAAGAAAAGGGTAGACTTTATGAGGTGTATCTCAAACCAGCTGATACCGGAAAACCAATGCTTGGATTGCTCAAGATAGATACCGACTGCGCCATACAGAAGCATCGGCGCAAGTTAGCTTTTTTCAGCATTGCCAGGAAACGCCGCTCGTGAAGATATTTCTTCAGTGTGTAATGATCATTGGGTTGTCTGCAACGGCGGCTTTATCGGTTTACTTTTTCCACCCGGAGCGCCCTCCGCTGTATTTCAATCCCCATCATCTGGCAGAAGGTGAGGTGGAAGTTGATAAAGTGATCAAGTGGTTAGAGCAGGGGGAGGTTGTCTGGATTGATGCAAGATCTGCATTGCGGTATGAGCAGGGGCATGTTGAGGGGGCGTTTCTACTCAATGAACGGGAGGATTTCAACGCTCTGCTGCTACCTATTTATTCACAACTGGCTAACCGCGCTGACCTTCCCTTTGTGGTTTATTGCGGATCAGAGTCATGTTTGGCTAGCAAGCGTGTTGCCGATTTGTTGCGCAACAGGGTAGGAATTACCGATGTTTTTGTGCTTAAGGGCGGAGTCAAGGCGCTCCAGGATAAAGGGCTGATGCCCTGATGCATTCAGGGGCGTGAGGATGCCTGATTTTTAGCCCCCTTTTTTCGGCCAGTTTTCCTTTTCTTAGGTTTTTCGGGTGCCGGGAAAAACTTTGAGGGAGTGTGCTCCTTGTCCATAATTGCCTCGAGTTTTCTGACGATGTCCGGATTTTCAGTCGCGATATTGTGTGCCTCACCAGGATCGGCGATGACATCAAATAGTTGCAAGGGAGACTTTGTGCCGAAGCGCAGAGCTTTCCATTTTCCGCTGCGTACTGCTTGCTGGAATGGGTGGTGAATTTCCCAATAAAGTGGTGGGCGCTGTGACTGAGTTTTGCCAAGGAGGGTGGGAAGGATAGAGAT
>CALCSP010000683.1 GCA_937893785.1 uncultured Verrucomicrobiales bacterium | reverse complement strand
GCAACCAGCACTGACCGTTGGAAGACGGATAAGCTCTCCATGCGTTTGAAATTTAAGGCACCATACGGGCCAAGGGAACTCAGCTTTCCATTATTTGGGGACGATGCAACGGACAGTATCAATACCGTGATTCTGGATGCGACCAACCAGCAGGCATGGACACATCCAAATACCGCTCAGCAGTTGCGTGCCCAGTATGTCCGTGATCAGTTTGTTGGGGATTTGCAGAATGCGGCAGGCGGCCTTGCACCACACGGGAGGTATGCACACGTTTATCTGAATGGATATTACTGGGGAGTCTATTGCCTTCATGAGTTTGTTGAGGAAAGTTTCGCTGCTGCTTACCGTGGCGGTAATAAGGCCAACTATGACATTATCAGGCACCGTCCTGATAATGTGGTTGCAGGCACCGGCGAGTCATTCCTTGCTTTGCTTGATGCGGTTGAGGAAGACCTTTCAGAAGACGCAGCTTATCTTTCGGTTACGCAGATACTGGATATCTCGGCTTTCATTGACTACATGGTCATTAACTTTTATGCCGGTAATACAGATTGGGCGTTTCAGAACTGGAATGCCAGTTTCCATCGGAATGACCCGAAGCGGAAGCGGCTTTTCCACAACTGGGACGCGGAGAAGACATTCCAGTTAATGGAAGATGATGTTACCGATGCTGATGATTTGGGTGCCCCTACGCATATTCACCGCCGGTTGATGCTCAATGCTGAGTATCGGTTGGCATTTGCGGATCGTTTGAACAGGCTGATGGCTAACGGGGGCATTCTTACTCCGGAGATTTGCGCTTCAATGTATGCGGAACGGCTTGGGCAGATTAACCGCGCCATTATTGCCGAGTCGGCGCGGTGGGGAGACAATCGTAACCCGGATATGGATCCATATACGCGGGAGCATTGGTTGACTGAGAGCGGTCGCCTTGCAGGCGAATTTTTTCCGGGACGCACTGCTGTGGTTCTTGCCCAGATGGTTTCTGACGGGCTGTATCCCGACATACCAGCACCGGTTTTTTCACGGCACGGAGGTGAAGTGCCCGAAGGTTTTGAGCTAGAGATCACAAGCGGTCTTAATAGTGGGGAGATTTATTTCACGGTTGGAGGTGAAGATCCCCGTCAATTCGGAGGAAGTATTGATCCGCAAGCAATAACAGGACATGGGATTATTATTACCGATAGCGTGCGGATAATGGCGCGGGTCAGGGATAGAGCTAGTGGGCAATGGAGTGCACTGACAGAGGCGGTTTTCTTTATTAAGGGAGCGTTTTCAGGACTAAAGGTTAGCGAAATCATGTACAATCCCCAGGCACCCTCCGAGGATGAGAACCTTGCCGGGTTTGAGGATGCGGATGATTTTGAGTTCATCGAACTACACAACGCGGGGGAGAGCCCAATTAACCTTTCCGGCGTTACTTTTAGCAAGGGGGTTCGGTTCACATTTGGTGATGTGATTCTGGCGGGTGGTAATTATATTGTTGTTGTGAGTGACCTGCCGGCGTTCATCGAGCGTTACGGTGCCGATGTTGCAGTCGTTGCCGGGGAGTTTGGCGGCAGCATTAGTAACTCCGGAGAAAACATCGTGTTGACCGGTCCTTTTGGCAGCCCTATCCAGAGTTTCCACTTTGATGACGGATGGTACCCTCCTACTGATGGTGACGGACAGTCCCTGATCAACCGTGCCAATGATGTGGACCCTGCCCAATTGAGTAGTCCATCTGGATGGCGGGCCAGTACCTTTGCTGGAGGGTCTCCGGGAATAGAGGATGCAGGCTTGCCGGATCTCAGGATTACCGAATTAAACTTTCATCCCGGTGATCCGCGGCCCGGTGAGATTCTTGCCGGGTTTGCAGAAGATGACGAATTTGAATTTGTAGAGGTATTGAATATCGGGCCTGACTCGATTGATCTGGAAGGCTTTCGTTTTTCCGGAGCTTTTGATTTTACCTTTGGGGCAATCCAGCTTGGCAGTGGGCAATACGCGGTGGTTGTGTCTAACCTTGCCGCTTTTACGAGTCGCTATGGACAGGGGGCGGTTGTAGCTGGTTCTTTTGCCTCCAAATCACTGAGTAATTCCGGTGAGGATGTGATTCTCAAGGGAGCCAAGGGTGAGGTCATTCACCAATTTCGCTATTCCGACAAATGGGCGCCGGCTGCTGACGGTCTTGGGGCAACGCTAGTGATTGTTGACGAGGAAGAGCAACTTTTTCGTTGGCGTGAAGAGGGCCAATGGCAGGCAAGCAGCCGATGGGGAGGATCACCTGGAACTGTGGACCCCCCGAAAAATTCAACTGCATTGCGTATCAGTGAGGTGATGTATAATCCCGCCGGACCTGATGCGGTCGAGATAGAAGCAGGCTTTGACAATAATGATGATTTTGAATTTATTGAATTGGTCAATACCGGGAAATTTACTATTGATCTCTCCGGTTACAGCCTTGCCGGGGCTGTTGAATGTGTCTTGGACAATTATCTGCTTCATCCGGGCGCTTGCACTGTCATCGTTAAGAACCATGAAGCCTTTATAAAACGGTATGGCAATTTGGAGGTGGTGGCTGGCGAGTACGATGGAAGTCTGAAAAATGACACAGAGGAAATTATCTTGCTAGACCCTTCAGGAGACACCGTGCAGGCATTTACCTATGATGATGCTTGGCATGAATCCACAGATGGAGACGGTTATTCCCTGACGGTTCTTGATGCCTCTGCCCATGTTGTTTACTGGGAGATCGCTGCGGGTTGGCGGCCAAGTGGTCGGTTGGGTGGAAGTCCTGGATTAGTTGCTGATGCTTATTTTACCTGGGCTTGGAATAACTTTCCTCATGCATTGGCCGCGGACCCAGCGATTTCGGGTAGTGGCATTGATTTAGATGGTGATGGTTATTCCAACCTCGTGGAATATGCTTTGGGCACTGACCCCCTGACTGCTCATGACAGGGGGTATTTTCAGTCTATCATCGAGAAGGATGGCGCGATGTTTCTTGCCCTGACTTACCAGACAGCCGCCGTGGACACCCGAGTTGAAGTGGAGTTTTCAGCGGATCTTGTGAACTGGATACCGGCTGACCCGGAGTTCCAACTCTATATTTCAGGGATAACACCCCAAGGTATTCCCGAATCAACTGTGATTGACCGCGTTGCTCTTGATGATTTCGGATCCAGGCGTTTTGCCCGCCTGAAGATTTCGCGATAATAAACCACGGAGTGGTCAGCCTGCCATCTCCCCGAGCTTGGCCTTGATGTCCGAGAAATTAGGAAGCTCGCCCGGGTTATCATTGCTTTCGGCATACTGGATAATGCCATTACCATCGATAACAAAAGCTGAGCGCTTTGGAACCCCTCCCATATCGAGGTTTTTTTCCGGGAGGAAACTCTCATAGCTGATGCCGTAAGCCCGTGCTACGTCGTGTTCGTAATCACTAGCAAGGGTTATTGCAATGCCTTCTTTTTCGGCCCATGCTGCCTGCGCGAAAGGATTGTCACCACTGATTGCGATGACCTTAGCACCGAGATCATTGTATTCTGAGAGTTCGCCAGTAACGCTACAAAGCTCCTTTGTACATACACCGGTAAATGCCATTGGAACAAAAAGCAGCACAACAGGTGAACCTCGGTGGTCTGACAGACTGACATGAACAGGACCGTCGGCGCTTAGGGTCGTTAGTTTGAAATCCGGTGCGTTGTCTCCGATATTAAGCATTTATTGATGATGGTTGAGTTTTTGGTGGGCGGCAAGTATATGAAGCCTTACACACAAGGTCAACCTTTTGAATTGTCATGCCCGAACTTCTGCCCATCAGCGAAATCATACGTAACCGTCGTACCGTGAAACCCGCCGTCATGGATGCTGATTTGGAAATTCCGCGGGAACTAATCGATGAATTATTTGAGAATGCTAACTGGGCTCCCACGCACGGTTTTACAGAGCCTTGGCGATTCAAGGTGTTTGCCGAGGGTGAGCGCAGCGAACTTGCTCAAACATTACAGGACCTATATACTGAGCACACTCCCGAGGATCAGTTTCGAGAGGACAAGTGGGAGAAGCTGGGCCGTAATCCCTTGCTGGCTCCGTTGGTTGTCGCTATTTGCATGCGACGTGGGGATAACCCAAAAATTCCCGTTACCGAGGAGATCGAGGCGGTTGCATGTGCTGTACAAAACATGCACCTGACAGCCTCTGCTGCGGGGTTGGGAGCGTTTTGGTCATCACCACCTATCTTGGATACTGATGGTATGCGAAATTTTCTCGGTTTACGGGATGAAGATTATTGCCTTGGCCTTTTTTACTTGGGATGGTTGAAGGAAGGTGAGAACTGGCCCGTGAGCAGTCGCCAGCCGGTGCAAGAAAAGGTCGAATGGATTGTTTCTAAAAGCATGGGCAAGTAAGCGGACTTTTCTTGATCGCGAGGGAATATCGCCATTTTTTCTCCGCAGTTCGTGGGTTGAAAAATTATTTTTTCAACCGATAATCCCAGTGGATGTGCCCGAGACGGCCGCCTTGCCCTTTGCTGGCAGGGAGGAAAGTCCGGACACCATAAGGCAGCACCGCCGCATGAAAGTGCGGGCGGCCGGCGCGAAAGTGACGGTTGACGGAAAGTGTCGCAGAAAAGATACCGCCCACTTTGGTTTTGCCGGGGTGGGTAAGGGTGAAATGGCGGGGTAAGAGCCCACCGCCCTGAGGGTGACCGAGGGGGCAAGACAAACCCCGTGCGGTGCAAGACAGAACAGGGAGAACGGGTTGCCTGCCCGGTTCCGCGTAAGCGGTATGTTCCCGGGTAATAGTCGCGGCCGGCTTTGGTCGGCTCCTACTGGGCCTTTGGCACGAGAGGAAGATAAATGGTCGTTACCCGCCGATGGCGGTGACAGAATCCGGCTTATGAGGGTGCATCTGCTATCATGACGCCCCGGTTCGCGGAGACGCGGGCCGGGGCGGCTTTTGCCCGCAAACGCACCGAATTCAGGATTGATTCTCACCCGGTCCGCAACCACTTGCTCAAGCGGTAATTGTCCGTTATTGAGAGGAGTTATGATAATTGCTCCAAAGATTCGCGGATTCATCTGCACTACGGCCCATCCAGCGGGTTGTGCGGCCCATGTTCAGGAACAGATTGATCACGTCAAGTCTTCTCCACTGCCCGATTACCTCCCAAAGAATGTCCTGGTTATTGGTGCCTCGACGGGTTACGGGCTTGCTTCGCGTATTGTTCCGGCTTTTTCGGCAGGAGCGGCAACACTTGGGGTTTTCTTCGAAAAAGCTCCCTCAGAGCGTAAGACGGCAAGTGCTGGATGGTACAACAGTGCGGCTTTTGAAGCGGCCGCCGTCGCTGAGGGAATCTATGCTAGAAGCATCAATGGGGATGCTTTTTCAGATGAGGTCAAGCAACGTGCGATTAGCGAGATTAAGGCTTCAATGGGGCCTATTGACTGTGTGGTGTATTCCTTGGCTTCACCTCGGCGGACTGATCCCAAAGATGGGCAAGTTTATCGGTCTTGTCTTAAGCCCATCGGGCAGCCCTACAGCCAGAAAAATATCAATACTGACAAGGCATTGGTTGACGAAGTCGTGATTGATTCTGCGAGTGAGGAGGAAATTGCCGCCACCGTTAAGGTGATGGGTGGTGAGGACTGGGAGTTATGGATTGAGGCACTCATGGAGGCAGGGGTTTTGGCCGACGAGGTAACCAGCATTGCCTACTCCTATATTGGACCGGAGTTGACCTGGCCCATTTACCGGGATGGGACAATCGGCATGGCCAAAAACCATCTTGAACAGAGTTGCGCGCGCATCCGACGTAAACTTGAGTCAAAAGGCGGTCGTGCCTTTGTCTCGGTTAATAAGGCAGTGGTAACGCAGGCTAGTTCAGCGATTCCCGTCGTGCCTCTTTACATTTCCATCCTGTTCAAGAAGATGAAAGAAGAGGGAGTGCACGAGGATTGCATTGAGCAGATCCAGAGAATGTTTACTGATCATCTAGGTGCTGAAACCTTATGTGATGAGGCAGGACGCATTCGCATCGATGACCTCGAGATGCGGGAAGATATTCAGGCACACGTCGCTGCTTCATGGGATCAGATCACGAGCGAAAATCTGCGTGATTTATCTGATTTTGAAGGCTACCAGGATAATTTTCTGAAGTTGTTCGGTTTTGGCCTACCGGGTGTGGATTATGATGCTGATTATGATCCCATGCGTAGCGTGGACTTGGTACAATAGGGACTTGTTTCACAGGATTTGAGAATGCCATTCTCTGCAATGGCTTCGTTTTTTATGAAACAACTAATCTCCCGCAATTTTCCAGCACCATGAAATCATTCCTCTGCGCTTTCCGTGGCCTTGCTGTTCTCTTTTCCACCCAGCGCAATGCACGAATACACCTTATTTTTTTTGTGCTGACAGGGGCCTGTGGGATCATCTTTGGTATTTCACTTGTTGAGTGGTCCCTGATTTTTCTGGCATCGGGCGTGGTTATGGCTGCTGAAGCATTCAACACTGCGCTGGAACTACTTGCTGATGTTGTGCATCCCGGTCAACATTCGATGGTTGGCTGGGCGAAGGATGTAGCCGCAGGGGCGGTCCTCATTACGGCAATTGCGGCGGTGGGCATAGGGCTTATTATTT
Organism: uncultured Verrucomicrobiales bacterium; assembly: GCA_937893785.1. GTDB lineage: Bacteria > Verrucomicrobiota > Verrucomicrobiia > Verrucomicrobiales > DEV007 > CACIUL01. The sequence continues at coordinate 1,728 of CALCSP010000683.1, read as the reverse complement.
TTATACCGAAACTTGCCGACTTACCGTGGCTTTAATTTATGTTTAAACTTGCCTGATGGACAGCGACAAACTAGTGCAATTGCTGATAGATCTGGTGGGGACGGACAAGGTTTCCACTGCAGGTTCCGTCATCGAGGAGCACAGCATTGATAAGTGGTTGGTTGGGCATCCACCCGACGTGGTGGTGTTTGCTGAATCCACGGCCGATGTGGTGGCTGTTATGGAATTTGCTTCTCAACAGGAGGTGGCTGTGACGACGCGGGGTGCGGGGGCTGGATATGTGGGAGGGGCGGTTCCGGTCAAGGGTGGCATTGTGATCTCTGTTGCTAGAATGAATGCCATCCGTGAGATCAATACCGATGATGGGGTGGCCATCGTAGAGCCAGGCGTGATTACAGGTGATTTGCAGGAAGCTGTGCGCAAACAGGGATGGTTTTATCCTCCTGACCCTGCCAGTCTGAAGGAATGCAGCATCGGAGGTAATGTTGCCACTAATGCCGGTGGTCCTCATTGCCTGAAATATGGAGTTACGCGCCACTATATCCTTGGCCTTGAGGTGGTGCTTGCTGATGGGAGTGTGGCCAGATTGGGTGGGCGTTGTCACAAAGACAAGACCGGTTTTGACCTAATAGGAATGTTTGTTGGATCAGAGGGTTTACTGGGCATCGTGACAGAAATTACCTGCCGCATCATTCCACACCCCCCCGCGCGGGCGATGTTATCAGCAAGCTTTCAATCCTTTGCGGACGCAGCGGCGGCTGTCCAAGCTGTTCTTGGTGGAGGGTTCCTGCCCGCGGCACTGGAAATTTCTGATAAGTTTACTCTCAACGCAGCCCGTGACCATGTCGGCTCAGGGCTCATTCCCGAGGGGCAGTCCCACCTCTTGGTCGAGATTGACGGGCAGGCGGAATCAGTCAATTCTGAGATTCGTGCAGTAGGTTCATTGCTCAATGACCTTGGCTGTCTTACCCTTGAAACTGCGGAGAATGAGGCCGGGTGTGAGGCTATCTGGGAAATACGCCGGGCTTTTAGCTATAGCCTGCGTGCTACTGGCCTAACGAAACTCAATGAGGATATTGTGGTGCCACGAGGGAAACTGGTGGAGTTGGTGGCCTTCTGTGAGCAATTGCAGCAGCAATGCGGGATGCCGATTGCTTGTTTTGGGCACGCAGGGGACGGCAATATTCATGTGAATATCATGGTGGATGGTATTGATGATCCTGTGGTTCGTGTCCGTTCCGATGAGGCCCTTGATTGTCTTTTCAGGGAAGTCATCCGCTTGGGTGGCAGGATCAGCGGCGAGCACGGTATCGGTATTGCCAAAAAACGCTGGTTTGACGGGGCCATTGATAGCGGCGCTCTCGACCTACACCAGCGCCTGAAAGTGGCGCTTGATCCCAAGGACATCCTGAACCCAGGGAAGTTTGTTTGAGCATGCCATTGGGATGTGCCAGAATGCAGAAGGCATGAAAGTATTGTTTTTGATTATTAGTCTTTTCTGCATCCTTCCTGTTTCGGAGGCACAGGAGATTGATGCCCTGACTTTTAATGTCCGTTATGACAACCCGCGTGATGGCAAAGATGCCTGGCCGAAACGAAAAGAGATGGCTGGACAGTGGCTAAAGGAGCAAGCGCCCGATGTTGTCGGGCTACAGGAAGCAAAGCGCCACCAGATTGATGACATCCGGAAAATTGCCACGCAATATTCAGAGTATGGCGTTGGCCGAG
>CALCSP010000682.1 GCA_937893785.1 uncultured Verrucomicrobiales bacterium | reverse complement strand
TTCGTTCCTGGACGGTTCAGTTGCTCTGTGAGGACAAGAATCCGTCTGGGGAGGCTAGGAAAGAATTTGTAAAAATGGCCGCTAATGACCCTTCGGCAGTAGTGAGGCTTTACCTGACTTCTGCAGCGCGACGCATGGCCTTTGAGCACCGCTGGCCACTGCTTGAGGAGCTGGTCAAACACGAAAAGGATGCCAAGGACCACAATATACCAAAGATGCTTTGGTATGCGCTTGAGCCGATGGTTCCCGACCATACGGAAAAGGCGCTTACTCTTGCAGTTACGGGTAAGATTTCTCTTCTCCAAGAACTTGTACCCCGTCGCATGGCTGCTGGGAGTAACAGCAATGCCGGAAAGCCGGATCCGAACTGGCAGAAGCATATCCAGAGCATTGCCCCGGGATTTAATATCCGCAATGTAGGTGAGGGCGGTGTGAGAAGAATTAAGAGTTTTCGTAACGAGCCTGTCGTGCAGACACATCCCAAGGACAGGAAAGTTCCATGCGAGATCTACCGCGAACTCAAGGTGCCAAGCGGCAAGAAGACTGTTTTGAGGGTCAGGGCGAGTTACCATGCCCATGGGGACTGGCAATTGCGCGTCCGTGCAGGAAAGGACGTGATCTATGACAAGATTGTCGGTAATACACAGGTTAAGGGGCAATGGCTTGAGTTTGATGTTGATCTCTCAGACTATGCAGGAAAGACGATTCCTCTTGTTCTTGAAAACAAAGCTAACAACTGGGCCAATGAGTTTGGTTACTGGAGTTCGATAGAGGTGGTCAGCAAGTAGCATCCCTGTTTCCCTGATGGCCCGGAAGGCGGTAGTGTAGCCGGTCGGGCAGGATTGCACCTTTTGCTTTACCCGTTGCCTGCCGGGAGGTATCTCATTGTGCCCGCAGGTTCATCAAAGGTGCAGGCAAGTTATGAGAATTTATAAACTGTTGCTGGCTATTCCTAGTCTTTGGACACTTTACACCGCCACGTGCCTTGGGGGACCCATTCTTTTGCCGCGAGGGGAGCAAACATCTTGGAAATACAATGATGGTGCTCAAGCCCCGGCTGAAGGCTGGCAATCCGCTGCATTTGACGATGAGGAATGGAAGCGGGGTAAGGGGGCACTGGGGTATGGAGAGCGCGACCTCGGAACCACCTTGAGCTTCGGGAACGATGAGGAAGACAAGCACATGAGTGCCTATTTCCGCACTTCCTTCAGGGTGGATCCGCTCCAAAGGAAAAAACTCGGGGCCCTTGGATTCCTCTTGCGCAGGGATGACGGCGCTATTGTCTATCTCAACGGCAGGGAGGTGATCCGCAGTAATATGGCTCCCGGCAAGGTTGCATTCACCACACCAGCGGCAAGTGCGACCGGTCCCGCTGATGAGGCAACTTATCACCGCTACATGGTGCCTCTAGAATCCCTGGCAAAGGGTGAGGTGAATACCGTGGCCATTGAAGTGCATCAGGCCAACCAGTCAAGCAGTGACCTCTTTATTGACCTCGAGATTATCGGTTATCTGCCGGGCGAGGTGCCGAGGCGTGATATTTACCGGGAGGGGATGGCGGCCTTGCGACGGGGAAATTATGTAGAGGGTACGGAATTACTCAGGCGGTTGCCCGAAGATCATCCTGCTTATGCCCGAACGATGGCGATGCTCGCACTCCAAGTATATAGTCAAGGCCTCGGGCGACCCAGAGAAGGACTTGAATTTGCCAAGAAAGCCTATGCAGTGGCTCCAACCAACCGTCAGGTGGTGCGATCTTATATCAAGACCCACGTGCTCTCTGGTGTTTTGTTTGATGACAAGGCGATTGCAAGGGAACGAAGCAGGAGAATTGCTCCAGAGCATCGTTTCCTGGTTTCAAATCCTGAACTTGATGACAGATCACGGTTTTTTACGAGAGAGGAGCTGGAAGAGGACCTTGATTACCTGGAGCATATTTTGGCTCATTGCTTTGCCTACCTCGAATTGAAACCCGTGGATTACCGGGCGGCACTTGATGCTATTCGGCTTTCCCTTGATGACCGAAACCGGGTCAACGGGTTTGAGTTGCAACTGGCAAAGTTAATCAGCCTGTTCTGTGATGGGCATGCACGCATGCAGCACCACCCTTCAGAATATCTTCCGACTGGTTATGCACCTTATTCGGTTGGTAGCTATAAGGGGCGCCTGTATCTTTGCAATGGCAATGGAGATGGGTTCTTGGATTCTGAACATCCTTATGTGGTGAGTATTGACGGGCGTCCTGTCAAAGACTGGCTCAAAGTTGCTTCATATATTGTGGTGAAGGAGTCTTCCCAGTGGCGGTTGCGACAGAGTCTCGGGATGCTTCGTTATGTCAATTACCTGAGGGCAGAGCTCGGGTTGCCACGCAAGCCCACAATTAGTCTGGAGATGGAATCCGAGGATGGAAAGAAAAAGCGATCGTTAGAGGTTGATGTGGCGAGGAGACCGGTTCGTTCCATTGAGTTTCCCAGAGGGGATAGCAGAAGAATAGGTGATGTGGGATATATCCGTATTTCGCAAATGACCAGCAGCACGAGATTTCTGAGTCGACTCGAGGAATGGATGGAGAATTTCAAGGATACCCATGGCATGATTATTGACGTGCGCGGCAATTCCGGGGGAACCAAGGATATTCTCCTTACCCTGATGCCGTATTTTCTGAAGCCGGGCGATCCGATGCGCGTCATTGAGTTTTCAACTTACAGGAAGCCGATGGAACTGCCCAAGGCGCACCCCGATGGTTACATGATGTCGGCCATGTCGGCTCAACCGCTGACTTCATCACACTGGAAGACGGATTCCCAGCGTGCGCAGATTCTTAAGGCAATCAAGGCGTTTGAGCCAACATGGAAACTGCCCATGGAGAAGTTTAGTGACTGGCATGTGCTGGCATTTGATTCAACCATGAATCCGCGCTGTTACTATTACGAAAAACCACTGATCATCCTTCAGGACAGTGGGACGTTCAGTGCAGGTGATATTTTTCTCGGTGGGTTCAAGGGCCTGAAGAACACGACGCTAATGGGGATGCCTAGTGGCGGTGGCAACGGCTGGATGGATAGTTATTCACTGCCTAATACAGGGCTGGGATTCGTCCTTTGCCAGTCCGCGAAATTTCTTCCAAGTGGTCAGCCTTATGACGGAGTTGGAGTTGCTCCTGATATTGAGATGGAAGCCTTGCCCTCAGATTTTCTTGGTGATTCAGATTCTGTTCTAGACGCCGCCTTGAAGCGGCTTGGTGGGCAATGAATTTCGGCAGTGTTTTGTATATTAATGAGAAAGATGTGCATTGCTGTTTATCTTTTTTATCACTTTGTGAGCGCTAATGGTTGGGGTAAGAGTCAATAGTCATGGATGAAAACACATCACTTCCACAGCGTATCCGTGTAATCCTTCAGAAGGAAGGTGGAAATGGGGACTGCCTACAAGAGGTTCTCGCGGAGATAGCTGGGCATTTTCAGGCGCGAACCTGCACGTTTCATCGTGCGCTTAAAAGTGAGGGATTTCTAGAGCTGATTGGGCAGGTGGGACTACCTTCGCATATTGCCGAGATTGCCGGTAAGATTCCATTCGGAAAGGGTATGGCCGGCGTCTGTGCGGAGCGGCGTGAGCCGGTAACCATGTGTAACCTACAGACAGATGATACGGGTGTGGCCCGGCCCTCTGCAAAGGATACGAAGGTGGAAGGTGCGGTGGTTGTGCCGCTAATGGACGCGGATGGGGAAGTCATCGCGACCCTCGGTATCGGTAAGGATGGTGAGCATGATTACACTAGCGAGGAAATTAAGACGCTCGAGCAATGTGCATCCGTCTTGATTGGGGCCGTTTAAGGCAATTACTGCATAAGGTGTTTCAGACCTTATAGCGCATGGCAAAAGAAAATTATATCATCAGCGTTGGAGGCATGACCTGCCGGTCCTGTTCCGCTCGTGTTCATGAAACCCTGTCGGTCATTCCCGGTGTGATTGATGTGAAGGTTGAACTGGAAGAAAAACGCGCGGTGATTTCTGTCGATGAAAATGGGCCCTGCATGGAGATCTTGTCGGAGGCGATACTCGAGGCGGGATACACACCGAATGCACCCGAATGTAATCCGGAACCCGGGCAGACTATCTGTCAGGCTAGTGGTTCACAGTTCAGTTGGCGTGACGGAGCAACGTGGCGGCAGAGTGCGCAAAATACCAAGTGGTGCTTAATCGGTTGTAGTATTGGGGATCTTGGAACCATCGCCTATTTCCAATTTGTTTGGACCGATTCGGAGTGGTCAACTTTGGCAATTATGATACTTGCCATAACGAATGGACTGTTGACTTCAATTGCGCTTGAAACCGTTATATTACTGAAACAATTGCCATTCCTAAGTGCGTTGCGAACGGCAGCAGGCATGTCCTTAATTTCCATGATTGCGATGGAAGCCGCTATGAATATCACAGATGTTGTGTTGACGGGGGGGGCCATGTTGACCTGGTATGCTATTATCCCGATGTGGATTGCAGGGTTCCTGACACCTTGGCCTTATAATTACTGGAGGTTAAAGAAATACGGGGTTTCTTGTCATTAAAAGACCTGCATTCCCGGGCTTGCACTGATTGCCAGCTGGGATAAGGATGACTATGTGTTGTGCGGGGGACTGACTGCCTGCCAAAGAAAAGAATTGTCTTATGAAAAATAAATTCCATATCCATCTTGCTTCATTTATTGCCGCTTTTGCCTTTTGTCCTGCCATTGTGATGGCGGATATCAAGTTGCCTTCGGTTATTGGCAACCACATGGTCCTGCAACAAGGTGAGCCTGTGCCTATCTGGGGCTTTGCAGAACCCGGAGAGGAGATTTCCGTTTCATTTGGTGGTTCTAAGGTGTCGGCTAAGGCGGATGCGGACGGGAAATGGCTGGTCAATCTGCCGTCGATGAAGGCTAATGCTAAGGGTGCTAAAATGGTGGTGAAGGGATCTAATGAAATTGTTCTTGAGGATGTTCTGGTGGGTGAAGTCTGGTTGTGTTCCGGTCAGTCAAACATGGAATGGACTGTTGCCAGATCGGCTAATGCTAAGGAGGAAATCGCAGCTGCTAATTATCCTCTGATACGTCACATCAAGGTGCCTCATCGACCCTCGGATAAACCGGAAAATGATGTAAACACTAGCGGTTGGCAGGCCGCCACTCCGGCAACAGCCCGCAACTTTACCGCAGTGGGTTTCTATTTTGCCCGTGAGCTTTTGAGTGAGTTGAATGTTCCTATTGGCTTGATAGGATCCAACTGGGGAGGCACACGCATTGAACCGTGGACTGCTCCTGAGGGGTTCAAGGCGGTGCCGGCACTTAAGGAGGAGTTTGCTGACAAGCTCAGTGAGTTTCCGCACAAGAATGGCAACCGGGTTCATCACCAGAGTCCACTGGCGCTGTATAACGGGATGATTTCGCCGCTGCTTCCCTATGCAATCAAGGGAGCTCTCTGGTATCAAGGTGAGTCCAACAACGGTGAAGGGATGCGTTATCATGAAAAGATGAAAGCACTCATTGCCGGGTGGCGCAGCGTTTGGAACAAGCCTGACCTGCCTTTCTATTTTGTCCAGCTTGCCCCATTCAATTACCGCCGTAACCCCAAGGAATTGCCTGGTATCTGGCAAGCTCAACTCGAAACATTGAAGGTTCCTCACACCGGTATGGCGGTAACCACTGATATTGCCACGCTTCGTGATATTCACCCGCCCAACAAGCAGGATGTCGGCAAGC
>CALCSP010000681.1 GCA_937893785.1 uncultured Verrucomicrobiales bacterium | reverse complement strand
TTGCACTCAATTAGCAAAAAGGAACTTTCGCAACCACCAATGCAAACTTTAAAATTCCTCCTCACGAACAGCCCAATCACCGATAAGACGCCGGAATGGAACGACCAATTTGGTGCTGAAACTGTCTTTTGGGGGGTAGTTCGCGGAATCGAAGATGGCAAGCCCATTACTGGGATCAACTATACGGCTTACGCCGCCATGGCAGAAAAAAAACTCTGTGAAATAGGTAATGAGGCCAAAAGTATATTTTGCGCTCACAGAGCAAAAATTATCCACAGAACCGGTATGGTGTATGCTGCCGAACCATCAGTAGTCATTCGCGTCGGTTGTGCCAGAAGTTCTGCAGCCTTCGAAATATCACAATGGTATCTGGACAAACTTAAGAGAGTAGTACCCATTTGGAAAGATGTAGTCTACAAGGGAAACCATTCATGAATATACCCAATAAACTTACCCTGATCCGGCTACTATTGACGGCAATCTTTGTAGCGGTTGCCTCCCTGCCTGAACTGTCATGGCAATATACGGTAGCAATGGCGCTATTCTTGACAGCATCACTCACAGACTTTCTAGATGGCTACCTTGCCAGAAAAATGAATCTGGTGACTGACTTTGGGAAACTGATGGATCCCCTAGTCGACAAGATCCTGATCAGCGCGGTATTCATCATGCTCACTTCCACCGGACTGATATCGGCATGGATCACCATCGTGATTATAAGCCGGGAGTTCCTTGTGACCGGTTTACGTTTGCTTGCCTCAAGCCAGGGTGCCGTTCTAATGGCAGACTCCCTGGGCAAGTGGAAAACAGTGGCACAGATTGCCGCAGCTACCTATTTTTTGATGCATCAAGGAGGACTGAACAAGGAAGCCGCACTTTCCTTTCTGGACAACTTGATACCGGTTCAGGTTGGCGTCGGACTGCTCTGGCTTTGTGTCTTGCTGACCATCGTCTCCGGTTTGTCATACATGCGGAGTAACCGACACCTGATCAATAGCATTTGAACAGAACTCCCGTAAGTTTTTACAGCGTCAGTAACCCCCTTTAGGCAGCTTACTTAATCCCCATTGCCCCCAAACAAACGTCGCTGCGGAACAGTAATAATATCATTGGATGAAATCTTGATATTATCTTTGTTGGTGGTCTGAGACAAATCATGATAGGTCGCTTTGCCACCTCTCGTCAGCTTAACCTTTTTGCTATTGGCAAACGGGTTAAACCCTCCGCAGCGTGCAATGGCATCGAGCATGGTTAACCCCGGGACAATTCCCACAGTTCCAGGGCTCTTTACCTGACCTAGTATGCTGGCATAACGCTGAATCCCAGAAGCTTCACCAAGGGTAATGGTAATATTTGGCTTAGTGAAAATCTCTGCCGCCTTATAGGCAGTCTCAATCTTTCGGGCCAACTCTGAGGGTCGTAATCCCGATACACTCATCTCTTCCTCAAGATACAGGAGCTTAATAGTCCCGGCATTACTAATCGTGTATGTCTGACTGATGGAAGCTTGATCATCCGCAGGCACACCTGCAAGACGCAGAAGAAAAGACTGCCCGTTTTCCAGTTGAGGCTCCTGCGCGCAAACGGCACCAATCCCGATGGAGGAGAATAATGCCATGGCAAAAATTCTCACGACAATATGTTGAGCAGTCAGCATAAACTCTGAGCTAACTATACCACAATTTCCCTAATATTCATCCTCCAAGTTATTGGCTGCCTCAGCCACTTCCAGTTCGCTCTCTTCACTGAAATTCTCGTCCATGACATCTTCCTGAGCAGTCTCCTGAATATTGCTCGGAGAATAATAGGTATAGTAACTCGTATAATATTGATATTGGTTATCAGAACGCACATCCACATTGTTAAGGACAACACCAAAGAGATCTCCTCCAACATTTTCCACTGCCTGTTTGACCCTAACCAACATGGCCCTTGGTAACTTGCGATGCTGAATAACAGCCATCGTCAGGTCAGCCTCGGAAGCCAACACGGAAGCATCACTAACACCAAGGATCGGAGGTGAATCTACAAGCACGAGATCAAACCGACTCTTTACATCAGCCATCAACTCGGACATTCGCCGAGAATTAAGAATTCCCGCGGCATCAGCGGGCAGAACTCCTGAAGGCATAAAATACAGATTCTCCACCGGCGTCTGCAGGATCACATCCTCCAGAACCAGATCTGTGGTCAGATAATTGGTCAACCCGACCGAATTGTTAACGTCAAAGAAGGTATGCAATTGTGGACGGCGCAAGTCGGCATCAATCATCAAGGTGGTGTAACCACCTTGGGCACACACATAAGCCAAGTTCACCAGTGTCGTTGATTTGCCTTCACCGGCACCGCCGCTGACAATGGAAATCGCGTTGGCATCGGCACTTCTCCTGTTAAATTCAATGTTCGTGCGCAGAATTCGATAAGCCTCCGCATCAGGAGCCAGTCCGCTTTGCTTGTGCAGAATGCCTACTTCATTAGGAATCACTGCCAGGACCGGCACACCAAGGTAGCGCTCAACATCTTCCAAGGACTTCACGGAAGTATCCAAATATTCCAAGAAAAAGGCCATCCCTACTCCAAACACCAAACCGACAACTGCACCGAGTATGATATGGAGTTGGATATTCGGGCGAGCCGGAAGCAATTGTTCGACAGCATTCTCGTGTATCACAATGGGAGTCTGTGTGCTACCCACATCGATGCTTTCTTTGTCTAGGTTCTCCTGCATCTTGTTGAGCACCTC
>CALCSP010000680.1 GCA_937893785.1 uncultured Verrucomicrobiales bacterium | reverse complement strand
TTCAGGCTCTTTGGACAGGGACAGAGTGAGCTACGGGGAGCCATAGCAGCTCAGTCGGCATGCATCAGTTTGTAGAGGAGTTGGTCACTGCTCTTTATGCTGCACTACCTGCTTGTGAGTGCGTCAATGGTAATGCCACCAAAATGGGAACGCATGAGCCCCAAAACAGAAGAACTCGAAATTGTCTCGCGATGCGTCGCTTTAAAAATTCTTTAGCGTATTGCTGAGATATTCGGCTGAATGAGATGAATAATTTAGGGTGCAGAAAAAGATCCCTTGGTCAGTTTTCCTTTCGCGCGTAATAACTCCATCTTTTTTTCCAGAGAGTGCTGGATTTTACGCAGTGCCACTTTTTTGATGGACACGGTATTTTTTCTGATGCGCAGGTCTGAATTATCAAGGTTCATGATTGAACCACTTAAGCCAAACAATTGCCTAGATTACTAACGATTGCTTGCGCAAAGTTTGCTTCAAATTGACGCGAGGTGAGGGGGCAAGCCAAGGAAATACCAAAAGCTTCACCGTGATAATACCCTGATAGATCGTAGGGTTTATCTAGCAATCGTCACACTTTCCAGCACGACATGAATGACCACATGAACACAGGTTTCCGATATGGGCAACGATGAGAAAAATGCCCCCCAGGGTCGTGACAATGGCTGCTGGAGGCACATATAACTCGGACTCCCCACTCTCAGTGATTTGAAGACTGGGACAACAATTATCAATGCATTCCATGTCTTCAAAAGATTCATCCTCGCTTCCTGACATGGAGTTCGTGCCATCTATTGATGAGGATGCGAGAGAGAGATTGCTTTCTGGTGTGCCTCCAGAATCCTGCATGGAAGACACAGGTGGTGGCGTGCCTTTACTGAAAAGAGGGAGAGCGGAGCCTGTCAGGACGACAAGGATGCCCAGATAAGCTGTGATCAGCACCCAGCGCTTTTGGTGGAGAATAAAACCTCGCTGGATTGAGATAGCAGCAAGGGGCACTACCAGCAGAGCTACAAGGATGTGCGAGGCAGGATGCGCCCAGATCTTACCAACAGCTGGGAGTGCAAGCAAAAGAAATGGGGCCACGGCGCAGTGAATGGCACACAATACGGAGGCGGCAATTCCAATGTGATCTGCTTTTGGAAGTCGGAGTCTTGAGCTGAAAGTTGAGGTGAGTGAAGTCACGAGGTAACGCAAATTAATTGCACTATCTTAAATGATCAAATAACTTTCATCCTATGGTGACATACATCTATGAAACGGTTCCTAAAGAAGCTGACGGGAAGAGTGAGCGCTTTGAGTGGAAACAAAGCATTCATGATGAGGCTCTTGTCGTTCATCCCAAGACAGGGGTTCCTGTTCGCCGGGTTGTATCTGGTGGACTGGGATACACATCATCAAGTGGGAAAGAGAGTCCGGTTAGTTGTTGCCAGAACTCTTGTAATTGCTGAGTGGAATGGATGAATTGTAATGTTTGATTTTGCCTAACAAAGGTGGCGTTCCTAGCAGAGTTGTAGTTTCGAAAAGTGTGATTGTCTGCTCTACTGGATAGGAGAACCCATTTGATGAAAGGGAGGATGATGGAGGGACCTTTTAGCCAAGATCACTTTGAATCGGAGAGTCCAGCGGCTATCAAAAAACCGCTCATCATCATTTCTGGTTTTTTGGGAGCGGGGAAGACAACCTTAATTCGAACTCTCTTAACTGGTCTCTCTCGATTGGGAGTTATGGCCGATGTGATACTCAATGATATCGCTAATGCTGAGCTGGATGCAGAGAGTATTGATGAGGAGCAAACCTCTAGTGTGGTGCCTCTTTCGGCAAGCTGTGCATGCTGTGAGAGCCTCGATGAATTGATGGTTCTTTGTAGGACAGCGGCAGAAGGCAAAGGTGATTTGTTATTGATAGAGTTAAACGGCACAGCAGACCCATTAGTATTGGCAGAAAATTTTTCGCTTTTAAAAGACGATTTATTATTCCACCCGATACTGCAGGTCAGTGTCATTGACGTGCGCCATTGGGGACAGCGCGGAACATTGAATCCACTTGAAAGGCGGCAAATGGAAGGCGCGGGAATGCATCTTCTCGCACATACAGACAATGTGAGTGGAGGCTGTG
>CALCSP010000679.1 GCA_937893785.1 uncultured Verrucomicrobiales bacterium | reverse complement strand
TCAGGGCAACCGGCTGGTGCAAATGGGCAACCAACGTCGCAGCCTGCCTGCCTTCCGTGAAGGGATCGACAAGATCCGTGCAGGTGCCCTCGGAACCCTACGCTATGCACGCTGCTGGTATAATAACCGGCGCGGTTCCATCGGTCGCGGCAAACAGGTTTCAATCCCGCAATGGCTGGATTGGCAAATGTGGCAGGGACCAACACCGGAGCGACCCTACAAGGACAACCTTGTGCATTACAACTGGCACTGGCACTGGCATTACGGCGGTGGCGAACTGGCTAACAACGGTGTCCACGCTCTCGACATCGCGCGCTGGGGTCTAGGTGTAGATTTTCCCGATCGGGTCACCTGTAATGGCGGAAGATACCACCATGATGACGACCAAGAAACACCTGATACCGCAGATGCCACCTTTGACTTCGGCAAGGTAGGAATCAGTTGGCATGGGAGTAGCTGTCTGCCTCGCAAACACGAGAAGCAAAGCTTCGTGAGTATCTACGGTGACAAGGGCATTATGGCCTTTGAGAGTTCAGGGTATCGTATCTATGACCTCGATGGAAAGCTGCTCGAGGAAAATATCCCCCCTTTTACCGACCTGCCGCATTTTCAGAATTTTGCTGCCGGAATCCGTAATGGAACCAGCCTCAATGCCGAAATCGAGGATGCTCAGAAAAGTGCGCTTATGTGCCACCTTGGTAATATTTCCTACCTTACCCATACTGAAGTAAAACTAGACCCTAAAACTCGGCAGATTGTTGGCAACCCAAACGCCAACAAACTCTGGCGTCGGGAATACCGTGTGGGATGGGAACCAAAATTATGAAGTTTTATATTACACTTTTACTCTTGATACTTGGCTGCGTTTATCCTGCTCTTTCCAAACCGCCAAATATCCTGCTAATTCTTGTCGATGACATGGGCTACGGCGACCCGGGTTGCTACAATTCCGAGTCAAAAATACCGACTCCAAACATTGACCGCCTAGCAGATGATGGCCTTCTCTTCACGGACGCCCACGCATCCGGTCCACTATGCCATGTCTCGCGCTATGGCCTGATGACAGGAACTTACCCTTGGCGAACAGAGTTTAATTGGCAACGTCAGCCCATTATAGAAAAAGGTCAGGAAACCATTGCTTCATTCCTCAAATCGGTAGGCTACCACACCGCGATGGTTGGCAAGTGGCATCTGGGCTTTAACGAGAAACTCAATGAAAAATATACCGGCGAATTGCGGGGTGGTCCCGTGGACTGCGGGTTTGAGAGCTTTTTCGGAATACGCGCCTCCACGGATATTCCTCCCTATTTCTATATACGTAATAACAGGGCAGTCATGCCCCCAAGTGAAACCATTGCCGCCAATAATACGCAGGGATGGACGAACATTCAGGGAGCATTCTGGCGCCAGGGAAAAATTTCTTCCGACCTCAAACTTAAGGAGGTATTGCCACGCTTCACAAAAGAAGCAGTCTCGGTAATCAACAAACACAAGCCGGCCCAAGAGGAAAAACCCCTGTTCCTTTACCTTGCCTACCCGGCTCCACACACACCATGGCTGCCGTCCAAAGAGTTCACCGGTAAGAGCAAGGCAGGGCTATACGGAGACTTCATGATGATGGTCGATGCTATGATAGGCAATGTATTAAAAGCACTCGACACCAACGGCATGCGGGAAGACACCTTGGTGATCTTCAGCTCAGACAATGGGCCGGTCTGGTATGATCAGGACGTTGAAAAATTCGGCCACGACTCATCTGGTGGTTTGCGCGGCATGAAGGCAGACGCCTGGGAAGCCGGGCACCGCATGCCCTTTATTGTACGCTGGCCGGGCAAGGTGGGTGCCGGAAGCCGCACTGACCACACCATCTGCTTTACGGACCTGTTTGCCACCTTTGCCACCATCTGTGGCAAAAGCTTGCCCGATAATGCAGCCCCGGACAGCTTCGACTTCACCCCGGCGATGCTCGGCATCGGTGCGGCCGGCGACAAACAACGCCCACCGATCGTCATGGCCGCCGGAGGCGGCACCATGCTCATCCGTGATGGAAACTGGAAACTGATTAATGCTCTGGGTTCCGGCGGCTTCTCAAAACCCCGGAAAAGAAAGCCTCAACCCGGAGAACCTGATGGCCAGCTCTACAACCTGTCCAGTGACATAGGTGAACAAAAAAATCTCTACCTGAAGCATCCCGATATCGTTGAGCGGCTAGAGAAAAAACTCCATGCCATTCGTAAATCCAAACGTACGAGGCAGTAATAATATCCAGAAATGGGACAGATATGATGAATCTTCAGGGGCATACTACAGAAGACTGATGACTCCCTTTAATGACATCCTGCGAGACCCGATACAGATTGCCTTGATTTTATTTTCCCTTGCCTGCACGACATTATGTAGTGCAGAACAACGTAACACGGAGGGAATCATTGCCCTTTATGACTTCAGTGAAAAATCTGGGAAAATTATCAAGGATCATTCCGGGGTGAAGCCTTCTTTGGATCTTGAAATTGAGGACCCTCAATCCGTTTCTCTCTCCGCAGGCACCCTTAAAATCCACCGCCCAACACGTATTCGCTCCCTCAAAGCCGCAACAAAGATTCGCGATATTGTAAGCCAATCCGGGGAAATTACCGTAGAAGCATGGATTCATCCCGCTAACACCAGCCAGTCCGGCCCTGCCCGTATCCTCACCATTTCAAAGAACACCACTGAGCGTAACTTTACCCTCGGGCAGGACGGAAACAAGATTGATGCCCGGTTGCGAACAACACGCACGAGCAAAAATGGCATGCCCTCAACCGCTTCCAGTAAAGGCAGCCTAAAAGCAGAATTAACACACCTTATCTATACCAGGAACCGGACCGGACAATCCGCCATTTATATTAACGGCAGCCACGTGAGCAGCAAAACCATTAACGGCAATACCTCAAACTGGAACAGTTCCTTTCATCTTTCATTAGCCAACGAAGACTCAAGTAACCGACCATGGGAAGGCAGCTATCACCTGATTGCCATCTACGGGCGTGCCCTCTCCACTGATGAAATAGAACAAAATTTCCGTGCCGGCGCAAATGCGGGCAGCGAAGAACTCCTAGCCCGCATCCGTATTGCTGAACAATCCAGGTTCTTTCACCAAAAAATTGCTCCTCTAATGGTAAAGCACTGTCTGGAATGTCACGATCCAGTCACCAGCAAGGGCAAACTGGACCTCTCACAGAAGGCTACTGCAATGGCTGGAGGCAAGGAAGGCAGGGCGATTATACCTGGCAATGGATCAAGGAGCCTGCTCTGGCAGATGGTAGCCGACAACGAAATGCCGGAGGAACGTGAGGCACTCTCGCAAGAGGAAAAGGCGTCATTAAAAAAATGGATCGATGACGGGGCTCATTGGCCGGTTGAAAGAATTGACCCTCTTGCCTACAAATCCGGCCCAAACGCCAGTAACCTTTTTGTAAGGAGACTAACAGTCCCTGAGTATATCGAAACCGTCCGTAGTATTCTCGGCGTAGATATTTCCGAACAGGCGCGTAAACTGTTGCCGACAGACCTGCGTGCCGACGGTTTCAGCAACACTGCCTACAATCTCGGCGTTGACCTCAAGCATGTTGAGGCATACTCACGCCTTGCGTCCATAGCCGTTGAGAAAATGGATGTCGGAAAATTTGCCGCCCGATTCTCCAATAATCGCAGCCTAACGCAGAAACCGATGCGGGCACACATCGCAAAACTCGGAAAATGGATTCTGCGTGGACCTCTGGAGGAACATGAAATCAACACGTTCCGTGGAATATCCACGGCAGTGGCAGCCAATGGTGGCAGCTTTGATGAAGCAATGACTTACATCCTGGAAGCCATGTTGCAATCACCTCGCTTCATTTACCTCATGGAGAAACAGAATAAAAGTTCCAATCCCTCGCCGGTGAACGATTACGAGTTAGCTTCACGCATCAGCTACATTATCTGGGGGGCACCACCGGATTCACAACTCATGGAGGCAGCTGAATCAAAACAGCTATCCAATCCGGCCGTGACTGAGAGAGAGGTGCGCCGCATGCTCGCCGATCCACGGGCACACAGTCGCTCGAAGCATTTTGCCTATGAATGGCTTCACTTGGAACGCCTCAAGCACCTCAAACCTGACAAGAAACACTATCCTGCATGGAACGATGCGCTTGCCGGGGACATGATCGCCGAAACGATTGCTTTTTTTCAAGAAATAGCCTGGCAGGACAAAAAACCACTTTCCGACCTTTTCAATGCCCAGTTCACCTATGCCACTCCACGGCTTGCCCAACACTACCGCTTTGCACAACAGCAGGACAGACACCCTGCAATCAAGCAAGTTGAACCATCCGATCGCAGTAAGCTAATCCGCTATGATCTCTCGAAAATCCCATCCCGTGGAGGATTGCTTACCCATGGCAGCATCCTGACGATCGGCGGCGACAGTGCCTCAATGGTTACCCGCGGCCTCTTTATCCTCCATGACCTGCTTCGCGGAACCATAAAGGATCCTCCACCGGGGACTGACACAACACCTGTGCCTTCAAGCCCAGGGCAATCACAACGCTTCATTGCCCAGTCACGTATTAACGACAAATCATGTGGTGGGTGCCATCAAAAATTCGAACCTCTCGCCTTCGGGTTGGAACGCTACGACGGCCTGGGCACGTTCAAGAAATTTGATCGTTTCGAGAACCTGTTACGCGAGGATGGTGAATTGGTACTGCCCGGTAATGCGAAACGCTATGCCTATCAATCCAGTGCAGATCTCATGGATATTCTTGCCGAGAACGAACGCGTTGCTGAAAACATCACCTGGAAACTCACCCAGTTTGCTCTCGGCCGCCCGCTCGGTGGGCCCGATATCCCCGTTGTAAAATCCATACACGCCTTGGCCCTTGAAAACGGCGGCAATTATCCGGAAACCATGGTTGCAATCACGCTCAGTGATCTGGTCAGGATGAAGCAGCCGGAAAATGCGTTGCCCGGAGCCAAATAAATCATTTACACTGCTTTCAAACCCAGCCAACCGAGCTTAAAATCCCGTGTCACCCAGCCGGAACTTCAAGTCACCATGAGTCATCCTAAAATAAACAGACGCACTGTGCTACGCGGACTGGGCGGATTCACCGTGGGGCTTCCATTGCTGGAAGAAATGATCACCACGCGTGCGCACGGTGCTGCCATCAAGAAGCCTATTCCGGTCAGAGCCTTTAACGTGTTCTTTGGACTGGGGATACCGGCTCCACTGCAGAGCGAAGGATTCAGTGGAGTTCTTGAGCCACTCGAGCCTCTGTCTGACAAGTTGCTCATCATGAGAAATGTTGATCAGGTCCGTTGTGATCAATCTGGACTCAATGCACATTTTGACGGCGCATCAGGTGCTTTCACGGCAACAGCACCCAACGGTAGCGCAAAATCAGGAGGAGCATCCATTGACCAGTTAGTTCGACGTGCACACCAACCTCAAGGATTGCCTGGAAAGCAGTTAACAACTCTGGTCGCAGGAACCTTCTTTCGCCGTAGCAGGATCAGTAGATACATCCACAGCTACAACCCAGATGGTACAATTGCTGCAAGCATGCAGGAGAAACCACGCGATTTGTTTGACCGCGTTTTCGGCCAGGTCACTCTTGGCGGTGATCCCAAGAATGAAAAACAAAGACGACTTAAGAGCAGCGTCTTGGATGCAGTGGTTGAACAATACCGCCACTACACAGGTGCAAA
The DNA here is from genome assembly GCA_937893785.1 of uncultured Verrucomicrobiales bacterium. Lineage (GTDB taxonomy): Bacteria > Verrucomicrobiota > Verrucomicrobiia > Verrucomicrobiales > DEV007 > CACIUL01. The sequence continues at coordinate 1,471 of CALCSP010000679.1, read as the reverse complement.
TTCTCCATTGGGTCAAACTTCAAAGACACGCCTCAAAGATCACCTGGATCGGATTCGTGAATTAGAGCAGCGAGCCTTCGCCCAGAACAATCAGGAAGCAAATGGATCCGGAGTTCCTCCATTACCACCACGGTCAAGACTCAAGCACGAAGGACAGGCTGACCCTGGTGGACAAGGTATCGACATGAAGCTAAATGAACTCACGGAGGAATGGCGCCTCATGGCTGAACTCTATGCTATGGCTATTCAAACTGACCGTGTACGCTTCGGTTCCCTCACTTTCCTTGCCGCAGGGGAGAGGATTCGCATGACAGGCGATTATCACTATTCTGGCCGGAAAATTTTCTCTTTCGACGATGCCAGACAACTAAACGCCTCGGGCGACAAGGGTTGTAGTCACGAATGGTGGCACCGGTTCAGTGAGAAGGGCGAAAACAAAGCCCTGCGTGCCCATGCACACATGAAGATGAACGAAGTGGCCTACTTCCTGAAAGCCTTAGACGATAAAGACTCGCTTGAAGCCAACGGCAAAACTATCCTCGAGAATTCATTGATCACGATATCAACCGAATCCGGAGATGGGCGGCATAATAATGTCAAGCGGGAGCTTTCGGGTGTCTTCCATGCCATTAGTGGGGCTGGTGGGCGCTTTAAGACCGGCGACATCATGGACATCGGCGCTGAGGGAATTGACGTATACAACACGATGCTGACCGCAATGGGAAGCAAGGAGCGACTGGGGCCCACAAAGCGTGCACACCAGGCAATCGAGAAGATACGCGCCTGAGCATCCTCGCAAAAGAAAGCATCTAGATCCAGTGTTTCGGAAAAGTTCCATGAAAATGGAAGCCTGAAACTTGAAAAAATAATATTGCCCGCATCATTTAAGGGTAATCTTTCCCGTTTAAAATGACAAATAACGTGGAGTAATCCCTGTTATTTCCAATCATCTATTGCATCATGAAAATAAAAACAATCACCCGCCTACCTGTAATTGCGGTAATGATCCTTGCCTGCACCGCTCTTTTAGAAGCTCAGGAAAAACAACTATCACAAAGTAATCGCGGCAAAGACAATCTCGAAGAGCGGCAAACCCGGAGACCACCTTTGAGAAGCGGTGAAGCCGGATCTCCTGATCAAAGAAGCGAAAGACGCCCATGGCGTGGGACTACTCCTTTCCGCAGGCCAGATCAAGGCAATACCGGTGGAAGTGCATCCATACTGCAGGTGCTCGACTACAACCGAGACGGCAAACTACAGCAGAGCGAGATCGACATGGCAGTAGTGATCCTGCGCAGAATGGACCGCAACAATGATGGTGAACTCAGTGCAGGAGAATTATCTGGTCCATCCAACCGCCCCGGCGGTTTCGCTGGTAGCCAGAATAATCGTCCTTCGGTAAATCCGGGACAAGGCGGACAAACCCGTGCAAGGATCCCGCAATTTTCCGAGTTGGACAAGAACGGTGACG
>CALCSP010000678.1 GCA_937893785.1 uncultured Verrucomicrobiales bacterium | reverse complement strand
CTCGAAGGGCGTAGGCACAATCGCTCCATTGCTGCTGAACAAATCAAGAATGGCCCGGTTTTCATCGTCGGGCATTGGCGCAGCGGAACTACACACCTGCACAACCTGCTGAGCCAGGATCCTCAGTTTGGCTGTATCAGCTTTTCTCGGTCGGTTATGCCTCTTGATTGCCTTGGCAAGGTACGCCCCGCACGGGCATTGATGAACCTGGTGCTGCCGAAGGACCGCGGCATGGACAGTGTGGCTATTAATGCTGATACTCCGCAGGAGGAAGAGATGGCACTTGGTGCTCTCGGAGATATCTGTTTTTACAAGAGCTTTTACTTTCCGCGCAGTTGGGATGAGCATTTTCGCCGTTCTGTCCTTCTCGAGTCTCTGGAAAGTGGTGAACGTGAAAAATTCGCTGAAAATTATCGTTTTCTGGTAAAGAAAATGTCCTATGCGCACGGAGGAAAGACAATTCTATTTAAGAACCCGGCCAACACGGCAAGGATGTCTTTTCTTAAGGAGCTATTTCCACACGCAAAATTTGTCCATATCGTTCGTGACCCCTACAAGGTTTACCCGTCAATGTTGAGGCTTTGGGATCGGTTGATGCGTGGATTTTCGTGGCAAAACCCGCGTGGTATTAATTTTGAGGAAGTAACCCTGTCCATGTATGAGCGTACGATGCGAGCCCATATTGAGGATGCCAAAAAAATAGATGCTGGGGATATTCACGAGATTCGCTATGAAGATCTTGATAATGACCCCAAAGAGCAGGTTAGTTCCATCTACGACGCCCTTGGTTTGCCAGACAAGAGTAGGGCGATGGACGCCGTGAGTTGTTATATCAAGGAGCAGAGTGGCTACAAAAAAAACGCTCACAGTTTATCCGGTGAGGTAAAACAACAGATAGCTAAACGATGGGGGTTTGCTTTCAGGCACTGGGGTTATGCGCTCTAGATGAAGATGTTACGAGTCTTGAACTTCTTGGTATGAGAGGTGTTTTTCATGGTCGACCGTACTTGCAAGAGTTTGAGAAGTCAGATAAATTGAAGGCTGGTCTTTCCGTGAATCAATTTTGAGCAACCGAGCTCGTTAGATATCTCGGATTGCGGGCGTTTAATAGAAAGACCTAAGCAAATCCCTTTCCAATCTTTTCAATGCATAGCACGATTCAAAAACTTGATGATCCAGGGCGGCGTGAGTTCATGTCCGGGGTCGCGAAGACATTCCTCGGTGTGAGCCTCATTCCCGGTGCTGCTTTTGCTGCGGGTGGCAATGATCGCAAATTGCCGGTGCGTAAGAACCCTGCTAAGAAAATTATTTATCTCTACATGTCCGGTGGCATGTCGCATCTGGATACTTTTGATCCGAAGCCTGATGCTGCCAGTGAATATCGCGGTAACCTAGGAGTGATCAAGACCAGTGCCGATGGGGTCCGGATAAGCGAATACCTGCCAAGAATTGCGCGCCACATGGACAAAGGCGCAATTATTAATTCCTTGCATTCACGCACCGGAGCGCATGCGCAGGCACGTTATCTCATGCGGACTAATTATGACAAGCGTGGTACCATTAAACATCCACATATGGGCGCATGGTTGCTGAAATATCAGGACCGTATCAATAAGCAATTGCCAGGGTTCGTATCGATTAACAGTGGAAGCCGAAGCGCCGGTGGTGGTTTTTTTGGTGCGAATTTTGAGCCTTTGGTTGTGGGTAAACCCGGAGCAGGCCTTCAGAATAGCAAGCATTTTTCCTGGGTTGATGATGATACCTTTATGCGCCGGCGCAATCTTGCCGTTGAGCTCGACCGTAGTTTTCACGAGCATTACGGGGACAAGCAAGCGGGCGTTTACACAGCAATGTATGATGAGGCTGCAACATTGATGCGTAGCAGTGATCTTAATGCTTTTAATCTCGAGGATGAAAAAGAGGATGTGCGTGCTCAATATGGAGAACATTCATTTGGTCAGGGATGTCTGCTTGCCCGACGACTGACCGAGAGCGGAGTGCGTTCTGTTGAGGTTCAGCTAGGCGGATGGGACACTCACCAGGAGAATTTTCAGCGAGTACAGCAAAATACCGCGATTCTGGACCAGGCTCTCGCAGCCTTGCTTGATGATCTGAGTGCCCGTGGATTACTTGAGGAGACTCTCGTTGTGCTGACTACCGAGTTTGGTCGTACTCCGAAAATCAACCAGAACAAGGGACGAGATCATTATCCAAGAGCTTTCTCGGCTTTCCTTGCCGGAGGAGGTATCAAGGGTGGGACGATTTACGGCAAGACCGATGAGAACGGTATGGATCCGGTAGAGAGCCCAATTACCATTGCAGACTTCAATGCAACGGTTGCCTACGGATTCGGGTTGCCGCTTGATCAGCGGCTTTTCTCACCAACTGCACGGCCGTTTACTGTAGCTAACCGGGGAACCCCGGTCATGGAACTCTTCTCCTAAATGAATTGAGCCCGGCAATACGGGTTTCGGCTTTTTCTTTTTTTATAACCATGAACGTAATCCAATCACTGATATTGCTCATTGTGGCGTTGGTGCCATCAGTGGTAGCTGCTTCTGACACAAAAAGCGCAGCTGCCCGGGTAGACGAGCTCATTGAGAACGGGTATGACCGCCATAAAGTTGAGCCTAATCCAAGCATTGATGACACCACGTTCGTGCGACGAGTGTACCTCGACATTATTGGGCGTAACCCCACTGCTGCCGAGGCAGCAAAGTTTCTTACAGCGAGTGATCCCGATAAGCGTGCTCGGCTAATTGATAGGCTGCTAGATTCCCCTGGATATGTAAGTCATCAGTTTAATTTCTGGGCAGACATTTTGCGCATTACCACCCGTATGCAAGGTCAGGGAATTGAAAATGGCATTTCCTACACGAACTGGGTCAAGCAGGCTATTGCGTCAAATATGCCTTATGATCAATTTGTCCGAGAACTGGTCACTGCTAGAGGGATTATTGATGAGAACGGGGCGGTTGGATTTTACCTGCGAGACCGTGGCATGGAGATCGACCATTTGGCGACTACTGTACAGACTTTTCTTGGCACCCAATTAGTGTGCGCGCAGTGTCATGACCATCCTTTTGATGAGTGGACCCAAATGGATTATTACAAGCTTGCCGCCTTCAGTACACCGGTAACTGTTGTGCGTAATCCGGGAAGTATTAATCAGGCAATGGCAATGGTGAATCGCCAGATGGTTGAGGAGGGCAAGCGGATTAAGAAGAATGTCAAGAACAGGAAGGCGCAGAGTAATGCCAATAAAATTGCCCAGAAGAAAGTGGCTGAAGTGAGGCGTGGTCTCAGTGATTTGAGCTATAACTTCCGCAACTCGGTTATCAGTGAGACAGGAAGAGCTCTTAAGCTGCCTGATGACTATCAGTATGATGATGCTAAGCCCAACCAGGTGGTTCTTCCAGGAACTCCTTTCGGGGAAAAGATACAGGTCGGTAAGGGCGAGAGCCGTGTGGAAGCGTATGCAAAATGGATGACTTCCAAAACGAATCCTCGATTTACTAAAACGATCGCCAACAGAATTTGGAAGCGTGCATTTGGTGTGGGTCTATTTGAGCCGGTTGACAAGATTACCGAGTCTACCAAGGTCAGTAATCCTGAGTTGTTGGCTTATTTGGAAGAGTTGATGATCGAGTTGAACTACGATCTCAAGGAATATTTTCGTGTTCTATACAATACCAAGACTTACCAGCGAGCAGCACAGTCTTTCGACATGTTTTCTGGAGAAGTGTTTCATTATCCCGGGCCACGGTTGCGGAGGATGAGTGCTGAGCAGGTCTGGGATTCTCTTGTGGCCATGATTCGTCCGGATGCAGATACAGCCAAGCGACGGCAGAACAACGGTTACGCTGTTTCAGAGGTGCGTCTAAAGGCTTGGAAAGCTATTGAGGCAAAGTCTCCTGCAGAGTTGCTTAAGCGTCAGGCAGAATTACGCAAGTTCACCATGCAATCGGAGAACAAGATGGATCAATTTCGTAACCGGGTGGAGCAGGTGATCAAGAAAAAGGATGGCAATAAGGCTGTGAGCCTCGCCAATGAGCTAATTAAATACAATGTGAGTGCGACTCAAGAGTATGCGCGGCTTACGTTCTGGGAGACTATACCCGGGAATTATTTCCGTACACCTTTCCGTCGTGTGCCAAACCTGCTTTTCAGTGAGCTGAAAAGTGCTTTTCCCAGTGAGAACTTCCCAGATGAAAAGGGGTTCAATGCGTGGATGAGTAAGAATAAGGGATATAAAGTTACAGAGAACACGGCAAAGAAGGATCATAAGAAACTTCGCCAACAGATGTCCAAGCAGGAATATGCTGAACACCAGCGTAAGACCCGTGCACTCGCCAGTCTGCGTAACTTTGTTAGGGCTTCGGAAATTGAGAGTCCTGCACCGGATGGGCATTTCTTGAGGATCTTTGGTCAGTCTGACCGTGCCTTGATTGAGAACGCGAACGATAAGGCATCTGTGCCACAGGCCCTTTCCATGATGAATGGATCTACTTTTAATGCAGTAAGCAATCCATACAGTGTGCTCTTTCAGGATATCAAGACTGCCGAGGACTCCGATGAGATGATTGACCGAATCTACATGGGCATGTTGTCACGCAAGCCGACGGAAGAAGAGCGGGCAGCTATGCGTGATGAGGTGGCTCATTCCGGAAAGGAAGCTGCCAAAGGTCTGGTATGGACACTGCTCAATACTCAGCAGTTCCTATTTATCCAGTAGGGTGAAGTAGATGACGGACTGATCAAAGTCCCGTTTTTCCTCCTAGAGGTTATCTTTCAGGCGCTTGCAGACTTCCTCGACGTTTTCTCGGCTGTTGAAGGCAGAGATGCGGAAGAATCCCTCCCCAGCCGACCCGAACCCGGCCCCCGGGGTAATCACCACGTTGGCTTCATTGAGCATGCGATCAAACATACCCCAGCTGTCAGTACCTTCAGGGCAGGCAACCCAAACATAGGGGGCATTCTCGCCACCGTAGACAGAGAGTCCGGTTTCCGTGCAGGCATCCCTTAGCAGGTCTGCATTGCCCATGTAGTGTTCGATTAATCTTCCGATCTGCTTCCTTCCTGATTCACTGTAGAGTGCCTCGGCTGCGCGCTGTACGGGATAGCTTACACTGTTAAACTTCGTGCTCTGGCGGCGTGACCACAATGGGTGCAGGGGGTGTTTTTGACCAGTGCCATCCATAGCCATCAGTTCCTTGGGAACGACCGTGAAAGCACAGCGCACTCCGGTAAATCCGCCGTTCTTGGAAAATGAGCGGAACTCAATGGCACATTCCCGGGCACCTTCCACTTGGTAGATGGAGCGGGGGATAGAGTCATCCTGAATAAATGCCTGATAAGCGGCATCATAGAGGATGATGGCGTCATTGGTGCGCGCGTATTCCACCCAGGATGCAAGCTGTTGGTGGGTAGCGGTGGCTCCGGTCGGGTTGTTCGGGTAGCATAGGTAGATTAGGTCGACTTTGCCGGAGGGGATTTCGGGGACAAAGCTGTTATCAGCCGTGCAGGGCATGTAGTGAATTCCGCTGTAGGCACCGGACTCATCCGCTTCACCGGTGTTGCCGGCCATGACATTAGTGTCGACATATACTGGGTAGACCGGATCGGTGATGGCGATGCTGTTACCGACACCAAAAATATCGAGAATATTGCCGGTGTCACACTTTGATCCATCAGAGACAAAGATCTCGTCATCTGCTACCTCAATCCCGTTTTCTCGGTAGTCACCGGATGCAATGGCTGCGCGCAGAAAGTCATAACCCTGCTCCGGGCCGTATCCACGGAAACTTTCCCTGTTACCCAGTTCATCAACCGCAGCCTTCATTGCTTCGCGCGCGGCGTCAGGTAGGGGCTCGGTGACATCCCCGATGCCGCAACGGATAAGGTTACTGGCGCTATCAGGGTTGGAATCACAAAAGGCATTCACCCTGCGGGCGATTTCTGGGAAAAGGTAGCCGGCTTTTAGCTTGAGGTAATGATCATTTAGTCGTGCCATGAGGCGAAGATGGTGCGCCCTTTGGCTTCCCGGGTCAAGTATTGCGTCGTGTCCGCGAGAGAAAAAGAAAACCGGCGCAACCCTGCTGAGAAGGGTTACGCCGGCAGTTGTGGGGTTAGAGGGAGAACTTCTAGTGGGACATCTTCAGGCTGGGGGCCAGAGATATGGCAAAGCAGGGGAAGTTGGCAACAAAGTCTAGG
>CALCSP010000677.1 GCA_937893785.1 uncultured Verrucomicrobiales bacterium | reverse complement strand
CTTGGATAGAACAAGGTATGGTGTCACCTGCACCTGCAACTGCACCTGCACCTGCACCTGCACCTGCACCTGCACCTGCACCTGAAGTCCAGCAACCAGCCAGCTCAGAACTGTTACCGGACTTGAGTATCAAACCCGTAGCTGAACCAGCACCGGTTGCTGCCAGTGTTGAGCAGAACGGAAGGCTGACACGTCGTCGACTTTCTCCGATGAGGCGTAAGATTGCCGCTCAGCTGGTGTCAGCTCAGCAGGAGGCGGCCTTACTGACTACATTCAATGAATGTGACATGTCCGGCATCATGAAACTGCGTAAGGATGTTCAGGACGAGTTTGTTGCCAAGCACGGGGTCAAGCTTGGGTTTATGTCCATTTTTATCAAGGCCGTGGTTGATGCGCTCAAGGAAGTTCCGGGTATTAATGCCAGGATTGATGGTGAAGATCTTATCGTTAATCATTTTTATGACGTTGGTGTGGCCGTTGGCAGTGATCGTGGGCTTTTTGTGCCCGTGATCAGGGAATGTGATAAGAAGAGCTTTGCTGAGATTGAATTGGATATTGCACAATGCGCTGCGAGGGCGCGCGAGGGAAAACTGGAAATTGCTGATTTACAGGGTGGTGTTTTCACGATCTCAAATGGCGGTATTTATGGTTCAATGTTGTCAACGCCTATCCTAAATGCTCCACAATCGGCTATATTGGGTATGCATAATATTATCGAGCGGCCGGTAGCTGTGGATGGAGAGGTGGTGATACGGCCGATGATGTATCTTGCCTTAGGGTATGATCATCGCATCGTTGATGGCAAAGAGGCAGTGACTTTTCTGTCTAGAATCAAGGAATGTGTTGAAAATCCGGTTCGGCTTTTAATTGGGGTATAAATCGGCGTTGAGTATTTGATACGCCTTGATACGCCTTCTATAAAGGCATGTTCAGAGCAGCGAACGACTCAGGCGGGGGATTTCTTTTTTGTTGAGAATTTTTATCTGAATCCGGTATAGTTATAGGATTTGATAAGTGAACGAAAACTAATGAGCATTCCTGTCATTATTAGAATATTGATTATTGCCTTATCGGGTTTTGTTCCGGCAACTACGGCAGCTAATAATGAGCCGGGAGAGATTGCTTTTTTTGAAAAGTCGATCAGACCGCTTCTTGCTAAACATTGCTATAAGTGTCATTCGGCAGCCAAGGGTGAGGATAAGGGAGGATTGACACTGGATACCCGTTCAGGGTGGATGGATGGCGGTGATTCAGGTCCGGCACTTGTTCCAGGCAAGGTTGCTGAAAGCCTTATCATTGAGGCTGTTGAGCAGCAGGACTCGGACTTTGCCATGCCTCCCAAATACAAGCTTTCTGCTCCGGAGATCATCAACCTAAAAAAATGGGTTACCATGGGAGCGCCAGACCCCCGCGATGGCACACCCGTAAAAGCTTCGCCTGCTGCGATAGATATTGATGCCGGGCGCAAGTTCTGGTCATTCCAGCCGGTAATAGATCCTGTGTTGCCGGAGACAACGGATCCTGAATGGAGCAATGACCCGATTGACTATTTTATCCTCGCCAAGCAGGCGGGTAAGGATGTTGTTCCGGTGGCAGATGCAGATCGGGTAACACTGATTCGACGAGTGACGTATGACCTTGTTGGCCTTCCGCCGACTCCCGAAGAGATTCGTGCCTTCAGAGAGGATCCTGCCGGTGATCGTGAAGCTCTTGCAAAAGTTGTGGACCGCTTACTCAACTCCAGTCATTTTGGAGAGCGCTGGGGTAGGCACTGGCTTGATGTCGTTCGATACGGAGAATCCATGGGGCGCACCCGTAATTTTCCCTTTCCTTATGCATGGAAATATAGGGATTATGTCATTGCTTCCTTCAACAAGGATAAGCCGTATGACCGCTTTCTCATGGAGCAGTTGGCGGGAGATCTGTTGCCTAACCAGAATGCGGAGGCAGAGAATGAAGCGAAGATTGCTACCGGTTTTCTGGCGTTAGGATCCATGGACCTAAATGAGCGTGACAAGGAGAAGTTCAAGTTGGATGTGATTGATGACCAGATAGACGTGACTGGTCGTGCCTTCATGGCCCTGACTACAGGGTGTGCTCGTTGCCATGACCACAAGTTTGACCCGATTCCGACGACAGATTATTACGCCCTGGCTGGTATCTTTGGTAGCACAGACACTCTTAATGGCTATGGGAATCGTCAAGGAGGCGGAAATAAGATGAATCGTAGCGCTTTAATTTCCCTGAAGGAAGCGCAAGATAACCGCCCAGCGCTTATTGAAAAATCGAAGCTGGGAGCGAGGAAAATAAAATTACAAAAGCAGCTAACCAAGTTCAAGACAGAGCAGCGCCAACTTATCGAGGCAATTAAGAATTTCCGCAAAGTTAGTCAAAGTGACGAGGAAAAGGTTTCTACTGCTTCCGATCCTGCCTTCAATCTTAATCAGGCACAACAACGCCTTAAGCAGATTAAGTCTCAGGTTAATCGTCTTCAGAAACAGGTTAACAACCTAGCCGATGAAGGCCAGAATGGTTCTGGACTCAGCGGTAACTTGGCCATGGGGGTTCGTGATTCCAAGACGATTACTAATTGCAAGGTAAGGATTCGTGGTGATGTCGATAACTATGGAGTTGAGGTTGCGCGTGGTGTTCCTCAGGTTTTGACAAGTGGAACGCAGCCGAGCTTATCGAAGGATTCAAGTGGGCGGCTCGAGATGGCCCACTGGTTGAGTAACCCTTCACACCCCTTGACTGCGCGTGTCATGGTTAATCGTGTCTGGCACCATTTATTTGGAACAGGTATTGTGCGGACGGTTGATAATTTTGGGAAAAGTGGTGAGCGGCCAAGTCATCCGGAATTGCTGGATCATCTTGCGGTTCGTTTTACAGAAGAAATGGGATGGTCAGTGAAAAAACTCATCCGCACGATCATATTGAGCCGTTCCTATCGACTTGCCAGTGAATATAGGGAAAGCAACCATGCTGTGGATCCAGACAACAGACTCTTCTGGCGTGCCAATGTTCGCAGACTGGAGGCGGAAGCCTTGCGTGATGCAATGATGCTGGTTGCCGGCAATCTGAAGATGGAACCCGCCCGCGGTTCGCTCGTAGAGAAGATTAAGGAAGGAGAGATTGGTAGAAACACCAGTGTTCCGCCGACGACTTCGTTTTCCCACCGCAGCGTCTATTTGCCCATTGTGCGTAATTATATTCCAGAGTTTCTTCAGGTGTTTGACTTTGCTGAACCTGCCTCGGTTATCGGTCGCCGTGATATCACGACAGTTTCCACTCAGGCACTTTATCTACTGAATGATAAATTTGTGATAAACCAGTCTCGGGCAGCCGCTCAACGTTTACTAAGCGATGGCGAACTGGCAGGGAAAGAGGAGCATATAACTGGGGCTTATTTGCTGGCGCTTGGTAGAATTCCTTCCGGTGCTGAATTGACGGAGGCTCGCAGATACATTGAGTCTGCCTCTGGTAATGGCCAGTCTGAAGTGGAGGCTCTTGGTGGAATGATTCAGGCCCTTTTTGCCTCTGCTGAATTTCGCTATGCCCTGTAAGAATTAGTTTAATATAGAAGAAAATCACTATGAATAAAATCCCTCTTCGTTTTTCACGCCGTGATGTGCTCTCAACCACATCCTGTGGTTTTGGTTACTTGGCGTTAAAGGGTTTGTTGGGTAGTGAGGCCCGTGCGGAAGGGTTTCGCAGTCCGCTTTCGGAGCGTGCCTCACATTTTCCTGCCAGAGCGAAACGTGTGATTTTCATGTTTATGCAGGGAGGTCCGAGCCATCTGGAGACGTTTGACTATAAGCCTGAATTGATAAAGTCCGGGGGAAAGAAAGTGGGCGGCAAGGGCTTGCTGGCTCCGAGATATTCTTTTCAGAAAAATGGAAAGAGCGGGTTAATGATCTCTGAAGTATACCCGCATCTTGCTAAGCATGCTGATGAGTTGTGTCTACTTAACGGCATGCATACCACCAGTCCGGCACATCCACAGGCGACGATCGCCCTGCATACGGGAAGCCAGAACTTTGTGCGTCCCTCAATGGGGGCATGGATTACCTATGGGCTTGGTACAGTTAATCAAGATTTACCAGGTTTTGTTACGATTAACCCTATCGGGCGGTTAGGGGGTGCCCAGAATTACGGCCCCGCATTTCTTCCAGCAAGTTTTCAGGGAACCAAACTGGAGGTTGGTAATTCAATGGCCAATATCAGGAACACCGTTTTTTCTGAGAAGGAACAACGTCGTCAGATTGACCTTGTGCAGTCAATGAACCGGGGCATGCTCGAGCGGGTTGGGGTGAATAGCGAGATTGAGGGGGTGATCCAGAGTTACGAGCTGGCATACCGGATGCAGTCTGCAGTGCCTGGCGTCATGGACCTGAAAAAGGAGCCTGCCAAGATTCGTGAACTCTACGGAGTTGATCAGAAGCTAACCGGTAATTTTGGCACTCAGTGCCTGATGGCCCGCCGCCTTGCTGAAGCAGGTGTCCGGTTTATTCAGGTTACCCATAATGGATGGGATCAGCATAACGGTTTGAGCACCAAGCTTAAGAACAATGCCATGGCGACTGACCAACCCATTGCAGCATTGATCACCGACCTAAAAGAGCGCGGAATGCTTGAGGATACCCTACTTGTCTGGGGAGGGGAGTTTGGTCGTTCGCCGGAAGGGCAAAACAAAGACGGCAGGCGTCACAATAACCGTGGTTATTCCATGTGGATGGCTGGTGGCGGAATCAAAGGAGGCATGCGTTACGGTGCCACGGATCCGCTCGGAGGTACCGCCGTAGAGGACAAGATGCATACCCATGATCTGCATGCCACCATTTTGCACCTTATGGGGCTTGATCATAAAAAGCTTACCTATCGTTATGCTGGACGGGACTTTCGACTGACGGATGTATACGGTGAGGTTGCTCAAAAAATAATTGCATAAGTCATTCTTTATAAGCGGATTAAGACATTAATTAGTTTGCTCTGCTTTTTTTGAAGTGAGATAACCTTTCTGCGGGCAGTTATAAGGTATAACAGGTTTTTTTGGGGCCAAAATACCAAACCTGGCAGTTTCATTCCCCGAAAAAACGAACCAAGAGTTTTCAGGAAGCTCGGATCATTCCACTCCTGATTACAGACCGACAGGATCGTGGGGTTTCCTGTCGGTCTTTCTTTTTTTGAGGGCGATTGATTGCATTGCTTGCGATATTTGCAAAAGACGCCCAAACTAACTCTTTTCCGCTAATAATGCCTTTCACTGAGCCCAGCCCCCTTGGAGACTTCTTTTTCGCGTTTCTGAGCATCTTGTTTGAAGGGGCTCCTTACATTCTGCTGGGCACGATTATCTCCGGATTTATCGATGCTTATTTGCCCGCAAACATGATGGACCGGATCCTACCAAGGAACCGATATGGTGCCATTGCGCTAAGCGGTTTGTTGGGTGTTGTGTTTCCTGTTTGCGAGTGCGCCATTGTTCCAGTTATCCGCAGGCTGGTCAAAAAGGGGTTACCGGTTTCCTGTGCGATTACTTACATGCTGTCTGCTCCGATAGTGAACCCGGTTGTTGCGCTAAGCACCTACTCCGCTTTTGCCGGACCAGATGCGGGATACATGACAATCTCACGAATTGGTGTTGCCTATATTGTCACTGTATTTGTGGGGTTTGTGGTTCACCAGTTTTCCGCAGGCAGTATCCTTCGGGATTTTTTGTTGAGGAAAACAGACAAGAATGAGGCTCAACATGAGCATGAGCATGAGCATGAGCATGAGCATGAGCATGAGCATGAGCATGAGCATG
>CALCSP010000676.1 GCA_937893785.1 uncultured Verrucomicrobiales bacterium | reverse complement strand
TCAAGACCGGCTAATGCATCCAGACAATCGCCAAGTATTGCAAAATCATTTCGACAGGGTATGACGAAGCTTACGGCAGGCACCCCATTCATCTGCTGATCGGTCACTTGTCCCTCAGCTGCCAGTCCCGCCATGCTCCTGCGCAGCGGGAACAATTACATTCAGCTTGTCCTTGAGGGCAAAGAATTCGACGGGAGTATGCCCGGCCAATTCACCGTCCACCTCAACAGGAACCTCAGTCTCACTCTCAACGCGCAGTGAAGGAGCCTGCACGTAGGAAACCCCCCTGACCTTCTCCAACCTACCCATGGTAAAGCCGAGAAGATATCGCATTAGAGCAAAACGGCTGTGCGAATCAAACACCAAAATCTCAAGTAAGCCGTCATCATTTAAAGCATTGCGGAAAAACCGGAAAGCGGGGCCGTAAAGCGCGCCGTTACCGACTAGGACAAAGGCTCCCTCCAGCGGTTCATGGCCTTCCGGGAAAACCCTTACCCGTGGTGCCTCTTTACCGGTCACGGAGAGTGCCGTCATGAAGTAACCAAGCTCACCGAATTTCTTCTTCCTCTCCCAGGTGGTTTCCTCAATGATCCTGGCATCCAGACCGACACCTGCAACTTGCACAAAAATCCCGTCATTAATCCCGAATAAATCCACCTTTTTGGTAACCCCCGCCTCAATCACCTCCCAGCAATCCCTTAAACTTTTACGCGGCAATTTTAGTTCCCGCGCAAACAGATTCATCGTTCCTGTCGGAAAAATTCCCAATGCAGTCTCAGAACCTGCCAAACTGGAGATCACGGCATTGATCGTACCGTCTCCCCCCGCGGCAGCAACGACCGGTCCTCCACGTTGAGCAATGTCTCGAGCAATGGCCTTCACCTCGTCGATATCACCGGTCTCAATAAGCTCAATTCGGCTAGATAGCCCACGGATCTCCACCGCCGCATTCTTTCCCTTCTCGCTGTGCGCTGATGGATTGAGGATGACCGGAATTTTATCCATTGTTTGCAAAAAACCTCCAGGGACCCATATAATGAATTTGCTCTTAAAGATTCTCCTCCACAAGTTCTAGCCACTCAGCATCGGCTTGCTCAGGGGAGCACGGAGATTTTCCAGCTTTTGCATACCAATAAGCCGCGTTGCCAAGGTCACCCTCCAAAACATGCAAATGGGCATGTATCCAGGAACCCATCGCCGTATGAATATCACTCACAATATCATGCGCTTGATGCCAATCTCCTTTCTTGCTCAGCCAAAGAGCACGCAATTCCCCGGAAATATCAGCCGGAGGCTGGCTTTCTTGGCCGATTAATTGAAGCATTTGCTCAGCTGAATCAAAACTCATATTAGGTTATCGTCCCGGAAATTATGATATTTGACAAACGCTTTTATTGGCGATCCAGAAAGCAAAAAACAACGTATAAAAGTTGACTCTCTAATGAAAAAAGTCTTGTGAATTTTTTCACAAGGCTGATCCTCGATGAAAAATAAAGTGAATCAAGACGACACCCAATCCAATACCAAAGATGAGGAAAGCCTAGGTGTTCCTCAGGGGCTTTTGTTGCCGTTTCAGTTGATTGGCGAAAAATTGTCCGAAGTGGATGAATTCATCAGCGCTCAAGCTACTGCGTTTGATCCCGGCGTTGAAGGATACATCAGCTATATTTGTGAAATTAGTGGCAAAAGGATACGTCCAGCTCTCTCTATCCTTGCTGGAGGAGCTTGCGGGGAAGCCGGTGAAGCGCAGATCAAGATTGGCACAGTCATTGAACTAGTCCACTTGGCATCCCTTGTTCATGACGACATTATGGATGGAGCCCAACTGCGCCGTGAAATGCCAACTGCCAGTGCCAAATGGGGATCCACACTCAGCGTGCTACTTGGTGACTGTCTTTTTGCTCGTGCACTCGAGTTGGCATCTGAATTTGAAGACAATACCATTAGTCAACGCGTGGCATCCTCCGCCTCTGAAGTATGTCAGGGAGAAATCCTGCAGACACAGCGGCGTTTTGATTTAAACCTCACTCACGAGGAATACTTCCGCATCATCGGAATGAAAACCGGCTCCCTCTTCGCTACAGCGACCGAGCTCGGAGCCCGCCTTGCCGGAGCTGACGAACCCACTCAAGAAAACCTCAGGGACTTCGGTATGAAAGTCGGAATTGCCTACCAGATCTATGATGATTGTCTCGATCTGGTTGGCAAGGAGGAACTGGCAGGCAAAACACTGCGCACTGACCTCGCTAAGGGAAAATTAACGCTTCCAGTACTCAACCTGATCGCTTCATCCACTGATTCACAGCGCGAAAAATTGAATAAGCACCTTCTGCTGCAGGAACCGATCGATGTTGATACTCTTGCAGGCATCGCTGATTATGACGGTTCCATTGACCAAGCAACTGCAACCGGAAAAGGAATTCTTGCCGAGGCAGACCGGCACCTTAATTGCCTTCCGGAAACCGAGTATTGCGAAGGCCTCAGGCAAGTTACTGCTTATCTCGACTCCCTTCTTGATACCTGCCTCACATAGCCTTACCGCCCCTGGCGTAAAAGCATATCATGATTCATCCGACCGCCATCATTGAGAAAGGCGCCAAGCTTGATGATACAGTTGAAGTTGGTGCCTACGCCATCATATCTGGCGCAACAAAGATTGATTCAGGTTGCAGAATCGGGGCGCACGCCCAGTTGTGTGGCAATCTGGAAATCGGCAAGAACAACCGCATTGGACCTGCCGCCATTATCGGAGGTGATCCGCAGGACCTAACCTTTGATCGCAATCTCGAAAGCGGAGTAAGGATAGG
The DNA here is from genome assembly GCA_937893785.1 of uncultured Verrucomicrobiales bacterium. Lineage (GTDB taxonomy): Bacteria > Verrucomicrobiota > Verrucomicrobiia > Verrucomicrobiales > DEV007 > CACIUL01. The sequence continues at coordinate 811 of CALCSP010000676.1, read as the reverse complement.
ATCCGGTAACGACCTGCGCGAACAAGTCACCGTCCACCGGAGCGCATCAGATGGAGGCTGGACCGAGATCGGCAATAACAACTGCCTCATGGCCGGTAGCCATGTGGGGCATGATGTCACTATCGGTAACCAGAATGTCATCGCCAATAACTGCTTGTTGGCAGGGCATGTCTGCATTGCCAACCACACCTTCCTTGGCGGAGGTGCCGGATTCCATCAGTTCATTAAAGTTGGCGAACTGAGTATCACTCAGGGCAACAGCGCAATCAGCAAAGATATCCCCCCCTACTGTATTGCCAGCCAGCTCAATAATCTGGCAGGACTCAATGTCGTGGGCATGCGTCGTGCTGGCATCGATCAAGAAACTCGTAGTGAAATCAAGCGGGCCTATCTTGAGGCCTTTCGCTCCAGCCTTCCACTTGGTCTGGCTTTGAAGAAAATTCAGGAACAATCCTGGGGGGAAGCTGCCCGGCACTTCATCGATGCTCTTGCCAACCCAAGCCGCAAGGGAATTTGTTTTCCCAGAACCAAGCGGCAAAGCTCCTAAGCTCTGATACGAATCGAGTAGCGGAAATACTTACTTTCCGTAAAAAATAACGAGCAGTTTTCCCTTTTATAATTACCATAAATTTTGGTATTTTTGGTGAAAAAAGTAAGTTTTCAATTAGTTTTACTATGGACACAAGTTCGACTAGTTTACTTTGAACCTTTGCGGTCATTCTACCTTTGGTAATTAATTCCATATTTCGTCTAATGCGCTTACTGTCAGTTGTTTGTGCTTTTTCAGTGTGCTCTTTAACTACGGTTATTG
>CALCSP010000675.1 GCA_937893785.1 uncultured Verrucomicrobiales bacterium | reverse complement strand
CATATTGTTCATGAAATGATTTAAGGTCATCAGCACAAAGAGCCGACACCAAATCAGGATCACCAAGTCTCATCCTAGCATAGGGGTGGGTTGCATACATCGCTTTGCGCGCCGCTGCCACAGCAGCTCCCATCGGTCGTTCCTTCTCCTCATGAATTGCTGAAACCTGGATTTGTCGCTCGCGCTCTATTGCATCTTCAGGAAAAGCTGGATTACATGTCACATCAGCTACTACATCTAATGCCTTGGCCAGATCCGGTGACATCACTCCAGCATTGACGTAAAAGCTGTTATTACCCGAACCTGCACCGGCACCCCCACCCAAAGACTCCAGCATATTGTCCAATTCACTGGCACTTCGCCTCTCGCTGCCCTTAAAAAGACTTGAAGCAAGCAATGCTGTAATACCTGAACATTGATCATTCTCAGCAAGCAACCCCGCTCGGAAGGCAATTGAAAGGGACACCAGGGGCAGTCGACGATCCTCTTCAACGCAAACCTGAAGACCATTATCAAGCTCAAAGCATTTCGCCTTGTGCTTGGCAATCAATGCATCCACACGAACAACTGATCTCTTTTGTTCGGCACCAACCTCGATGACGTTTAGCCCGGAGTCGTTCAAGTAACGGTCAGCCACCTTTACCACATCATCAGGCGTCACAGCGGAAATCCTCCGTAAATATTCTGCAGTAAACTGAAGATTATTAGCCAACATCCAATTGGAACCCAGATCAGCTGCCTGCCCATGCATGGTCACCAGAGAATCCAACTGTGCGCCCAGTGTCATACGACCTGCCTTGGAAACCTCGCTCCAAGACACTCCATGCTCAATCAGCTCACTTACCTGTTGAAAAACGGCGCTTTCAACTTCATCCCGTTTATCCGGGGTCAAGTCCGCCCCAACGGCAAAAAGACCACTGTCTGGCGGCGTGAATGAAGAGGCATTAATACGGTGCACCAAACCACATTCTTCCCTCACCTTAACATTCAGTCTAGAACTGCGCCCAGCACCTAGAACTGCAGCTAACACATCAAGAGCTGGCATATCCTCATGAGTAAGGCCAGGTATTCGCCACGCCATCCAGAATCTAGTTAGCGGTGCAGTAAATTTTCTGAAAACATCACGCCTTCCTAACTGTTTTGGCTCCGAGGGAACATGAACACTAGGAACAGGTCGTTGAGGAAAGTTCTGAAAAAATGAAGTCACCTGCTCAATGACCTCCTGCGAATTGACCGCTCCGGCAATGACAAAAAACATGTTTCCGGGAACATAGCGTGAACGGTAGTAATCAATCACATCCCCCCTGCTGAGCTGATTAAATATGTCCAGCTTCCCAATCACGGGAATTCCATACGGATGTACACGAAAAGCACTGGCAAACATTTCCCGGCTTACCACCCGGTCAGGATCATCCTCGCCCATTGCAAACTCCCGACGAATCACTTCTTGCTCCTTGCCGAATTCGTCTTCAGGAATCGTTGCCCTCGACACAACATCCATAAGTACATCAAGGCACCCCCTCCAGCTTTTGTCGGGGCAATCAACATAGTAAACAGTTCGTTCAAATGATGTGTAGGCATTCATCTGCCCGCCCAACTCACTCACTTGGCGAGCAACCTCTTCAGATAATCGGGACTCCGTGCCTTTGAACAACATATGCTCAAGGATATGGGAAAGGCCAGCTCCCAGCCATTGCCCCTCATGAATACTCCCCGTTCGGCACCAAGCCTGCAAACTGACGACAGGAGCAGACATGTCCTGCCTGACGATCAAATTCAGGCCGTTGTCCAAAACCGTCTGCTCTACCGGCAATTCCGGCAATTCAACTAGGGGAGAATCATTTTCTGGCATTCCGGATAATAATCGCCCCCCCTTATAAAGGTCGGCGTGATCCTGTATCTTTTTCCGCTCCGCGTTTACTAACCGGGAGAAATGGTGTCACAAATGCCTCCTGGAAATCGTATCCTCCCGAAAAATCCTCTCGACAATCCTGCTCACTTTTTCCAAAAGCCCCAACATCAATCAGGTTAAAGACCATTTCACCAATGTCCTCACATGTATTGATTCCCCACTCTTCAAAAACAGCCAACGTCATCGGACCAAACGTTTTCTTGGCACTGACGCGAAAGACCTCGAGCAATTCATTTCCGGCTACATGACGGTCTTCACCACCAGTTTCCTTGTAGTGTTTGTCAACCGCCTGCGTCAATACCTCCTGAAGGAAATAATAGGCATCGGCAGAATACCGCGTATCGCTGGCAACCACCGAATCAACCGCATCTTTAAAGTCAATCTTCTGCATGGTTTAGATGGTCTGTTTGAACACTCAAGCTATTTGTTGCACTATGACCCGCCTTCCAAAGGCGGTGAGCCGCACCTAATAAAAAAGACATAATCACGGCAATCAAAATGACTCTCTCCCTAATCGTAAAATTTTGCATCAAGCTCATATCTATTAATCTCCGCTGAACTCTTTGTCGAGTTGATCCAAATACCTCGATAATTTGTCCCTTCGTGGAGGGAGAGGACGCTGCAGGTCCTTAAAAACACTGTCATATTGAGTAAAAGCGCCACTTCGCCTATCTACCTGCGTTGCCTCGTACCAGTTCATATAGTCAACGGCCTCCCTAGTAATACCAGCCAGATGACTACGCGCCGCAGAAAGCGCTGCTAACTTTTCATCCAGACCTGATGTTTTACCCTTTGCTAAAAGTTGAAGAACCACCTGATAATCACGAATTATCGGGCGATGAAGGGGAAATGCCCGGTAGGAAAGATGCAACAGTTTCAGCTCAACATCATCAAGAAGGTCTGCGCAATCGGAAAGGTTTATGAAGCTACGATAGTCCGATATATCAACAAAAACCGGAGACGCACCTTCGGTGGCGCTGCGCACTTTTTTCCTCCCCGTTTTTTTTCCTTGTTGCAAAAACCCGAGCAATCCTCTCTTCCTTGGCTTTGTATCCTGAGCGGTGTCGTATTCCTTCGTCTCTGGAACATAGCGAACCTTAAGTGAAGCGGCAAGGGCCTGCTCGGTTTCAAGCGGATTCAGGACATCCTTAACAGTAGGCTTCGCCATCACAACCAGTTCACTTATCCACCACCGCTCAAGGCTATCCGCCGATTTACCGGTCTCGGGAAAATGTCTGGCAATCATTTCTCTGGAAGTCCCCTTGTAAACAGCCAGTTCTGAAATCAACCGCGCCATCTTAATCGAGCCGTTATCCTGAGCCAGCAAAGCCATGACCAAACTGCAACATGCAGCCCTGTACATCTCAGTTGAAATGGAAGTCTTTCTGTTGGCTTCCGGAAATAATACGTCTGCAATCGAAACCATATTTTCCGATTTCACAATTGATGCAAACAGGCGGCTCGGTCTTCCTATTCGACGGTATTTAACAGCTTCAATTAATCCTACCCGCAGCCACTCAGGAAGTATCGGTTGGCTGTGCTGTAAATCCACTCTGGGATGAGGGCGCAAAACAAGCTCAGCCAGCAACAGCCTAATAACCTCTTCCCTGAGAGGATCCGAAGAAAAACCTGTACTAAGCTCGATATCTGCCTGTAACCGAAATCCACCTCCAGCAAGACTAAACACCTTGGGATAGATCTGTGTTTTTTGGGCAAT
>CALCSP010000674.1 GCA_937893785.1 uncultured Verrucomicrobiales bacterium | reverse complement strand
TCTGTCCCATCGCTTCCTGTAGGGAAGGCGCTTTAGCTCGTTTTGGGAATTCGGGGTATAGACGGTAACTAGGTAGTAATCTTTAAACTTCAGAGTGATGACCCTGCCTTCTTTGTCATGAGCCTCAATTCCGATCCCGAATTGCACATCTAGGGGCGCTTTTTTTGTAAAAACTGCGGTTCCGGAATAACCGGGCTTATCGGCGGAGTTCCAGTAAGCTTTGTAGCCCTTCATCCAAGCCATATCGACCTGTTCTTCCCGTGCCTTTGTTTCCTGTAAGCAGAATATGTCTGCATTTATTTCGGCAAAAAAATCGCCAAATCCCTTGCCTAGGCAGGCTCGGATTCCGTTGACATTCCATGAGACAAGTTGCATTTCAAGGTGGTGTGGTTGAGTTGGGAAGGATTTCTAGTTGAAAAAAAGTGATTTGTGGATAAACAAATTGCCCACTTGGTGACGTTTTAGCCAAGGAATAATCTTTTTTGAACATTTCATCGTCTTGAATCCATTTTTCTCTCTGGGGCATGATTGAAGTAGAGCATCTTACCAAACGCTTCGGGCACAATACCGCAGTCGACAATATTTCATTTACCGTAAAGAAGGGCGAGGTGCTCGGTTTTCTTGGTCCAAACGGTGCGGGTAAATCCACGACAATGCGGATGATTACTGGTTATATTCCACCAACTGATGGGAAAATCAGTGTTGATGGTGCTGATGTTGTCAATGCGCCAATTGTGGCCAAGGCCAAGATTGGTTACCTGCCCGAGGCAGCCCCTCTTTATGCAGATATGACTGTTGTTGCGTTTCTTCGTTTCATGGCGGAGTTGCGCGGCAAGGGCGAAGAGGATGTAGAGCGTGCTCTGGATACCTGTTTTCTAGATCCGGTGCGCAACCAGAATATCGATACTCTATCCAAAGGTTATCGTCATCGTACCTGCCTTGCGCAGTCTATACTACACGATCCGGATATCCTTATCCTGGATGAGCCGACTGACGGGCTTGACCCTAACCAAAAGCAGGAAGTTCGCTCTCTGATCAAGCGAATGGGTGAGGGGAAGGTGATCATCTTTTCAACGCACATTCTTGAGGAGGTTGAGGCTGCATGTACGCGGGCAATTATTATTGATCAGGGGCGTGTCGTGGCAGATGGCACGCCGGATGAGCTTAAGGCGAGGTCACGCGGTGCCGGGGCAGTGGCAGTAAGAATCACGGGAATGGCAGGTTCAGGCATTCGCTCAGAACTTGCCGGTCTTTCTGGTGCAGCTGATGTTTTGGGCGATGATAAGGGTGAGAATGGTTTTATCGGTAAAGTTCTGCCGGCAAAGTCGGGCGATAGTCTTTCCAAAGAAATTTTTGAGCTTTGTAAGCAAAAGCAACTCGTGCTTGAGGAACTGCACGTCGAACCAGGGCGCCTTGATGATGTGTTCCGCGAGATCACCGTGGCCGATACCAGCTTGAGCGAATAAAAAGACCCTGCTGAGTCTACTCTTTCATTCAACCAAATTACATTTTCCCAATTCATCCAATGTCTGCACCGAGAAATATCTGGATTATCTTCAAGCGAGAACTCAAGGCGCAGTTCAACTCGATGCTTGCCTACGTGTTCATCGTGATTTTTGTCGTGTTGGCCATGGCGTTGACCTTTTGGTTCCGCAACTTCTTTGACCCGGGTGCGCAGGACGCTTCTCTGGAGTTTACTTTTTTCCTCTGGCCTGCCTGGTTGTTGATGTTTCTTGCTCCAGCAGTTGGGATGCGCCTTTGGTCTGAGGAGCATCGCACCGGCACTGTTGAGCTACTTCTGACCATGCCGATGGCACCTTGGCAGGCAATCGTCGGCAAGTTTCTTGCCGGTCTGGCCGTAATTACCATAGCGATCATCTGTTCGTTCCCTATTGTTATTACGGTTTCCTACCTAGGTGACCCTGATAATGGGAAGGTGATTGGCGGTTACCTTGCGACTTTTCTGTATGGTGCAGCCTGTCTTGCGATCACTTGTTCGGTTAGCGCATTTACCCGAAGTGTGGTCGCATGCCTGATTATATCGGTGACGATCTGTTTTCTGATGCTCCTGTTGGCTGTTCCACCCGTGCAGGATTATTTTACGGACATTCTTGGAGGAAAGTTATCTGATGCCATTTCCTCGCTCAGCATGTTTTCTCACTACAATGACATCAAGCGCGGTGTGGTGACCTTGCCCAACATAGCCTTCTTTGCCTCACTGATAGGATTCTGCCTTTTTCTTACCAGTATCGTTATTAAAACCAAGCGTTCCTGAGTCTGTAACCTGTTAATTTTAAAATGGCTGACGAGACCGATACCTCATCCACAGAAAGTTCTAGCGTAATCAAGGGCAGCAAAGCCCCGTCATGGTTGTTTTCCTTTATTGGAGCAATTATCGTTTTTGCGCTTTTGGTGACACTCAATATCATCATCAGCAAGGTTCCGGGAAAGGTTGACCTGACCGAGGACAAACTTCACACGCTTTCCGATGGTACTCTTGAAATTCTTGAGGGGCTTGATGCCGAGGTGAAAGTTTCTTTTTTCGTCTCCAAGGACAAGGATAACATGCCGCCGGAGTTAACGATCTACGCCAAACGGGTGGATGCGCTTCTTGATGAATATGCGCGCAGGTCTAAGGATGAATTTCTCCAGATTGAAAGAATTGACCCCCAGCCGGAAACCGATGAAGAGGATAGTGCAAAGCTTAATAACCTAAGAGGCATTCCAGGCAGACTTGGCGAGGATGCCTATCTTGGTATTTCTATCAGTTGTCTGGATCGTAAGTCATCGATTCCTTTCGTTTCACCGGGTAATGAGCAAATGCTCGAATACGACATATCCAGAGCCATTCTGGAGGTTACTCGAGAAGAGGCCCCGAAGGTAGCTGTCATGAGTGCCTTACCGGTGACTGGAGGTCCTCCACCGGCTCCGTTCAATCCGCAGGCGCGCCAGCAGCAGCGTCCACCATGGCAGTTTTACACCGCATTGCGCAGAGATTATGATGCGGACCTTACTGATGGTGAAAGCAACCTTGTTGACCTTGGTCTTGATGTTGAGGAAATTGCCGATGATATTGATGTGGTGGTGTTAGTCCACCCAGCTGGAATTAGCGAAAACACCCAGTTTGCACTTGATCAATTTCTACTGAGAGGGGGACGCATTGTTGCATTCCTAGACGCATTCAGTGCCGTTGCTGCACAGTCTCAGCCCCAGCGTCAACCTTTTGGTGGCCAACAGCCCGGAGGTGTTCCCACATCCTCCAATCTAGATAAACTGCTGCCTGCTTGGGGAGTGAACTTTGAATCCAATCAGGTGCTTGCCGACAGGAGTTACGAGGAGTCACAGGGGCAGGGGCGCACGAATCCCACTGTCATGACGGTAACAAGTGCAGGTATCGATAGTGATGATTCTCTTACCGGATCAATGCGCAATTTTCTGATGTATATGTCCGGGGTTTTCTATGTCGACAGCAAAGAGGGGATTAATGTGGATACCCTGATTCAATCAAGTGCGTCATCCCAGCTGGTTGCGCCTCAGGCTGCGCAATTCGGGCCTGAGCAGTTGGTGGCGAACTTCAAGGCCTCCGGAAAGGAATACCCACTGGCTTTGCGCCTGAGTGGGGAATTTAAAACCGCTTTTCCTCAAGGTAAGCCGAAATCTGAGGAATCTGAGGAATCTGAGGAATCTGAGGAATCTGAGGAATCTGAAGAGAAACCCACGGAAGAATGGCTTAAAAAATCGCAGGGTGAAGGTAGTGTGTTTCTGGTCGCAGATTCCGATATGCTTTTTGATGATCTCTCTGTTGCCCGTGACATGTTTGGGCGTGCTGCTGCGTATCGGAATCATAACCTCCCATTGCTTGAAGGGGCAGTGGAACAGGCTGCAGGTGGCGCAAATCTGACTTCCATTCGCGCTCGTGGCAGCGGTGGTAGGCCTTTTAGTAAGTTCAAGGAGTTACGGGATGAGGCTTCAAAGGAGCTCACTGAGGAGATTCGGAAAGTGGACGAAAAGGCAAATGAGCTTTCCAGGGAAATATCCGAACTGATGCAAAATCAGGGCAATAATCAGATGATTGTTCTTTCAGCCGAAGCGTCTGATAAGATTAAGGAGTTAAGAGCACAAGAGGTTACGGCGGCAAAACGCAAGCGAGAGCTGCAGCGAGACCTTCGAAAGGATATACGCAGGATCGAAAACAGGATAAAGAATTACAATATTGCGGGGATTCCCATACTGGTAGCCGTCATCGGTATTTTGCATCTGGTTTTCCGGCGCATGAAAATTTTTGCACGTTAACTGAAAGTCAAAGGTTTAAAGGCAATTTTACAATGAAAGCAAAACAGTTGGTGGTTCTTGGTGCTCTTCTGGCAGCAGCCATAATTATTGCAGTATTGACGGGAGGCAATGGCTCCAAGAAAGATGATGGCGAAGGCCTTGTTTTGGGGGCTAATCTACTCGATGGGCTTCCGGTTAATGAGGTTTCAAGCGTGGTGATCACTGGCAGTGATGATTCTGTTGAGCTTGAGCGCAAGGAGGGTAAGTGGACGGTTGCAAACCGCGGTGGCTATATTGCGGATTTCACGAAAATTAGCAGGATACTGAAGAATTTCCGTGACCTTCAGGTGGCCGAGGTAATTCGTGCAGCTCCCAGCAAATACGGTCGGTTTGAGTTGAATGAGAGCGACAAAGAGAAGGGAGGGGTCTTGGTTTCAATGAATAAGGACGGTGGTGCTACAGCCGGGTCATTAATGATTGGCAAGCGCTATTCTGGAGCGACTGATCAGTCTGGGCGTCAAGGTGGAGGGAACGGTCGCTACGTTCGCGTTCCCGGTAATGAGAAGCAGGTATTTATCGTCTCCGATGCCCTTTATGATATCGATGCTAAGCCGAGTTCATGGCTTGAGCGTAATCCTTTCGCTATCCAGAAACCAAAGGGGGTCACTCTGGTTCATGGGGATGGAACCGAGTTCAAGTTTGACCGTAAAGAAGAAGGTTCTGACGTGAGTATGGTTGGTCTGGCCGATGATGAGGAGTTAAACACCACAAACACGGGGTCGATCACTGCTCCTTTTGCGTCCTTCAGTTTTAAAGACGTGGTGGTAGGTGATGCGGCTAAAGATGAGAAGACGGGTCTGAATGAACCGACTCTTGCCACGGTGAGCACTTTTGATGGTTTTAAATATGAACTCAAGCTCGGTAAAGGGCCTGGCGAGAATGTTGACAGTGAAGAAGAAGAGGCAACCCTATCTGATGCCCGCTATTACCTGAGTTATGATGTCAGTGCGCAGTTGGCAGAGAAGCGCGAGGCACAAGATGATGAGAAAGTTCAGGAAATTGCGGCTGATGCGAGTGAAGAGGACAAGAAGAGCCTTGAAGAGCAGAACAAAACTGCTGCGGATCTTACGAAACAGCGCGATGATGAATTTGCTCAGGAGCAGAAACGTTTAAAGGAAAAGCTGGATAATGAGAAGCGCTTTGCTGGGATTGTCTACGAAGTGGATAACTGGAGTGCCGAGAAATTCTTCAAAAAGCGTGATGAGTTAGTAAAGAAGAAGGAGAAGTCCGAAGATCCCGCTGCCATCGATTCGCCGTCTAGCTTGCCTCCCGGTGGCACGATTCCCGGATTGCCGGGCGTGGGCATTCCCGGGATCACTCCGGGTGTGTCGGCGCTGCCTGATGAATCCACTGAGGAGGAAGCAGAATCTGCTCCAGATGCCGGCGATAAAACGACTGAGGAGCCTCCTGCTGATGAGGGTGCAGCGGAAAAAGTGCCAGCAACAGCTGCTCCTGATCCATCAGGAGAGTAAACTTTACCGCAAAGTCTGGGTAAAGTCGTCGAGGATAGGCAATTTATGCCGTCTGTGACGCTTATATTTCTACTTGGATTGATTGAACGCTAATGCGTTTCACTTGGTCACAATAATGTGAACAATCCCCTTCCTTATAGGTGGCGTCATTCGCCGTTTTCGCTATGA
>CALCSP010000673.1 GCA_937893785.1 uncultured Verrucomicrobiales bacterium | reverse complement strand
TTGTTGGCACGGCCTAGGGCACTGTCGGACACCTTCCTTGAAAAGGTTAAGTCGGCATTAATCAGGTGATCATCGCTTCCGGTATTATGCCAGGAATCCTGTTCAATTAAAAGTTGATGTCCATTAAGGCCAATATACCAGGGAGAACGTGTGCGCACGACACCATCCAGCAAAGAAATGATTACTGAGGTGTCATCATCAACAACAAGGACTTCCTCCAGATCACTAACATCAAGACCGGCCTTGCGTAATTTCTCGAGAGCAGAAGTTAATCGGTCAATAATTGGCATCGACATGATTTCCGATTCTTTTTTCAGGGTCATATTGATTGCCAGGTCCGGGTTTAATAATCCCGTCTCGCTATCAAATGGCTCTATCGCCCCCTTCGTTCCTACAGCCATGCGGGCGTAATGCACTACCCTGTCACGATCCATCACATCAATTTGTGCATCCATCTTCAAGTGCACACTGTTATGTCGCGCGAGATTTTCAGGATCAATGTCCAGACTGGAAAGAGTGGCCTGAATGCCACTGACCCGAATACGGTTTTTGTTTTTTCTGATTTTTATATAAAGGACTCCATTGCGAATCTGCAGGGAATCCATTGATGTGGCCAGAGGAACATCGCCAATATGAAATCCGTCAATTTTCAGGACTTCACCCGCGTCACCATAGTTGATTTTTCTTCCTTCCGGATCCAATCTGACCTCACCAATAACAATTTTTTCCAGCTTTGGGTTGGGTTTTCCCCGGACAATTTCCGGCTTGTCAAAAAGCGGTTCCAGCGAAGGACTGCCGTCACGCTCTATCAAAAATGAAACCTCCATGCCATCAACAATAATATCGTTGATGACAAGTTTTTTACGCAACAGGTTAAGTAATCCCACCTTAACCGACATTTTCCTCACCATGATCCGGGTCTGACTTCCGGATGCTTGAGGACGGGAATCAACTGAGCTTCCGGCATCAGCATGCTGATCACGTGGTGACATCATAAGGCCGACCATATCAATACTCCCCCCCATTAGACTGACATCCAACTCCTTCAAGTCCACCCTCATGTTATATTCCTCCTGCAACCACCCAACCAATGCATCTCTGTCCAGCAGGGATGAAACGATGAAACTGAGTATTAACCACCCGACAAAAGCAAGACAAAGGAGGATTCCCAGTATACGGAACAATATTTTTAGCGGACGCCTCATCAATAAATAAGCTACCTATTAGCAATATAAGAACATCGGAATAGAGGACCTAGGGGAATTTCCACCCCGATCGCAATGAAACAGGGGGGAAATCGCACGCAACCCGACAAAAAGTAATGATTGAACATATTGCAAGACAATATATCGGTTTAAGCTTATTGAGTGAATACCATGCTGAAACTTTGCAGCGTAAGGTGCCATAACGGATGAGTCCAGAGTCATTGATTGTCATTTATGCGGCTCTCGCAATCGGCGCATCATTTTTATGCTCGATCCTCGAAGCTGTTCTGCTTTCCACATCAAGGGGGCACGTCGCAGTATTGGAAAGCGAGGGAAGCCGCACTGCATCCTTATGGCTACGCTTCAAGGAAGATCCAGAAAGGCCCCTTACTGCAATATTAACACTGAACACAATGGCCCACACCGTGGGCGCCTTGGGAGTCGGCACGCAAGTCGCCGCAATCTATGAAGGCCAGTATGCAATGGCTGTTGCCTCAGCCCTGCTAACCATTGGGGTGCTGCTTTTCAGTGAAATCCTGCCTAAAACACTCGGCACTCTTTACTGGAAGCCCCTTGCAGTACCCAGTGCATACATTCTCAACGTCCTGATCGGAATCCTTATCTGGGTAGTCGTACCAATTGAAATGATTCGCCGTATGTTTCCTGCAGCCGAACAGGAAACCGTGACCCGTGAAGAACTGGCGGCACTCGCCGATATCGGCGAAGAGGAGGGAACAATTGAAGAGGACGAGGAAAAGGTCATCACAAACCTGTTAAAGCTCCGGGAAACATTGGTGAGCGACGTAATGACACCCAGTGTGGTCATGACAACCGTTGCGCACGACTGGTCAGTGGATATTGCCCGCAAGGAGCTGCCGATCATGACACACGGCAGGTTACCCGTGACTGGCGAATCCATCGATGAAATTAAGGGTATCGTGCTACGGAGTGACATCCTGAGACGCGCAGCAGCCGATGAAGATGATGTGCTGATGTCTGAAATCATGCGACCTGTTACCTTCTGTAACCAGTCGGAATCCGTTGATGTTGCCCTTGATATCCTGCTTGACCGCAGAGAGCAGATCATGGTGATCCAGGATGAATTTGGCGGGACCCGCGGTCTTCTCAGCATGGAAGATATCATCGAGACCCTGCTTGGTGTTGAAATCGTCGATGAAGAAGACCTCGATGCCATTGAGGAAGGCACGATCTCAGAAGATCTTCGCGAATTTGCGAAGGAAAAGTTCGACTCAAACAATGATGATGCCGCCAAGCAGGAAAACCATTCAAGGGAATAGCGATTCCCCAATCAAGCGCCCTGCACCCGCTCAGAGTGAGTAGCCACAAGCCCCTGTGCCCCCTGGGTGGGTGGTGCTAGGATTAGAGGATGTCGTGAATACTTTTTGCTGCACTCTTTGATCGCTCTGGTCTGCATAAAAACAACTGGTTCAAACGAACTGATTGACACCATCATCAGCAACGGTGGTTACTATCACTGATTGCAATCATGTAACCTTTGGTGAA
>CALCSP010000672.1 GCA_937893785.1 uncultured Verrucomicrobiales bacterium | reverse complement strand
ACAAGCTCAAGATCATCATACCAAGCCGTTCCTGTTGACTGCCCCCAGCCACCAAACATACAATAAATGCGAATACGGGTATTGCCCTCGGTATCAAATTCGTGCTCAATTCGCTGCCAGTCATTGGTTCCCTTGAGCGCTCGCGTACCATTACGCGAGAGTCCCGGGAGATAGAACATGGCACCGCGCCCACTACCCTGAAGCTCCTCGGTTTTGACCCAGGCACGCAGCCGGTAAACCATGTGCGCCTTGACATCGACTTCAAGATAATGACCAGCCTCGGATGCCTTGTCCGCAGAAATACGAACGCAATTCTTTCCACTGGCCGCCGACTCAGTATCCAGTGCTAGTTGCGGCTCGCCTGACCAAGTGCGGGTTAACCATCCCTTCGGGGACTTTCCGTCAAGCTTCTCAAAACCCGCATTGGGAATGAGATTCACCTGCTTGCGTGCCTTGACCTCTGCAGCAGTGAGTCCCTCTTCAGCTGGCGGTCGTGACTTAACCAGAGCATCCAGAAAACTCTCTGCGTTACGGATCGCAGCCAGACTGAACGCCGTCGGCAGCCAATGATCACTTGTTCCCTCAAGCTCAGCCAGAACCTCAACCAGTGCATCGCCGACATGTGGATCCACAGGCATCTCGATCAAAGTCGAAAGGGCAGCAAGCTGTACATTGGGGCTGTCATCAGTGAGAACTCCACTTTCAATTAAGAGGTCCCGATGTGCCGCACCCCTTGGGAGCATGATCACCGCAGCACGACGCACACTGGCCGCCTTGTGTTTGAGAGCCGCAATAAGAAGCGCGTCATTGACCTTTCCCAAGGACTGCAAAACCCAAAGTGCATGCAGGGCAGCCGGATCAGAGCCGATAGCATCCAGATTACGTTGGGCTTGCACCACCTCCTCAAGAGCAGCCGCCACATCATCCTTCCCGCGATCCACCAGCATCCTGTGCGCTGTCAACCTCCAGTGCATATTGCCATGGCCCAGAGCGGCAATCAGAGATGCCGGTTTCTTGATGTCCAAGACGGGAGGCTTAGCCGGTTCCCTCCCCTGATAAATGACGCGATAGATGCGCGCGCGTTGTTGGTCGCGCAGTGGCGTGATATAGGCATTTCCCTTACCCATCTTGAAACCCTTCGGCAACGGATTGTGCTGAATAATGAAATCATACCAGTCTGCGACCCAAACCTGACCATCGGGCCCAACTTGGGAAAATACCGGTGCACACCATGCATCAGCACTGGCAAGTAGGTTGCGCCCATCCTTTTCTACAAAGCTTGACCCCTCTTTGACCAAGACCGCTGAGTGCACAAGGTGACCGGTCGGCTCATTAACAAAGGCAATCCGGTTCCAGTATTGCTCAGGATAATCTCGAGCCGTGTAAAGGTTATGGCCAGCTGCCGCCGTGAACCCGCCATGGACATCCACCTGCCTGATCTCATTGGTAATCCCTGTCATGTGATAATGGCCGTCAATCTTGCGCGAGGGCAGTTTACCCAGCCCAATGGCTCCTTCATAGAGGCGCTCCGGTAACCCAAGGTGCAGGCTGTGGGTATTGTTAGCCGTCGAGCCAAACCATTCACCGGTTTCCGACTGACCAAGCCCCCAAGTATTGTTGCTCGACTTGGTGAGAAACTCCATCTGCTTTCCATCAGCAGTAAACCGGTAAAACCCATTGCCAAACCGGTGCCTCTTACCACCTACCTCGCCGCCGAAGGAAGAGTAACCGACAGCCCCGTAAATCCATCCGTCCAACCCGTAATGCAAGCTCGATGGCCCGGCATGGGTATCGCCTGTTCCCCAGCCACTAAAAAGAATCTCACGCACATCAGCCCGGTCATCTCCATCGGTATCCTTTAAGAAAAGCATATGGGGAGCCTGCGCGACAATCAAACCGCCGCGTGCAAATACCATGCTGGTAGGAATACTCAAGCCATCCGCAAAGACCTTGACCTTGTCACACCGTCCATCTCCATCGGTGTCCTCAAGGATCTTGATCGAGTCCTTACCCTCACCGGTAATTTTCATGTCATTGGGGTAATCAACCGTCTCCGCGACCCAGCACCGACCACGCTCATCCCAGGCAATGGCAGCCGGGTTGGCGATCTGAGGCTCCGCAGCAAACAACTCGAGTCGAAAGCCAACAGGAACCTGAATGGTTTTCATAGAATCCTCGGCCTTAAGCGGGTGCTGAAACTTCGGTGGAGGATCCCGTTTTTCGTAATTGGGAATATCCGCGTCAGTGAACTTAAACTCAGGCATATCCAGTAGCTCCCAGCGCTCACGTGCATCCTTGTTGACTGCCCAGAGAATTCCACGCTGAACGAGATTATGGAAACCGGGGTTTGTCCATGTCCGCTGATCATGGCCCCATGCAGTATAGAAAACTCGCCCTTTACCATGCGTGCGCACCCAGGTCCATGGCTCACGCTTTCCCTTCTCATCCCGGTAAGCAAGCACGGTCCGGTTCACGTCGTTGTGCTTATGGTGAACGTAAGTCTCATCCCAGCTCTCAAAGCCCTGAAACCCCTTGAGAAGCGGATGGTCTGGCTGAGCAATACTGGTGCGAAAAACCCCAGTGCCGTGACTCTTAAACTGGGCACCAAGCAGAGCAATCAACTCCGGGGAATTGTGGAAGCAGTAAGAGGCGCAGTGCAACGGAATATAGCCCTTGCCGCCAGCCACGAAATCCAGGATAGCCTTCTCCTGATCCTTACCGATAGTCGTGATATTGGCGTATACGATCAGCCCATCAAACTGATTCAGGTATTCAGGATTCATGTCCTCCAGATCCTCCGTATAGGTAATAAAGATTCCTTCGGATCCAAGGGCGGCCTTAAGTTCCGCCACTCGCAAAGCCGGCTGGTGATGCCCCTTGTCTCCAAGGAACAGTAATTGAATGGGACCACCGGTAGAATGTTGATCCTTATGCGCCGGCGCAATCAGCTGACTGTAGAGGAAAAAAATGCCAGCAAAGAAACCGGCAACAAGGAATGAGCGAAAGGCGTTCATAGTGAAAAAGAGAAATAGACTATTGATATTTTAGCTTGTCCGCAGGTATTCAGGCAACAACTTCAGCGGTTATTTCAAAACAGATAAAACCAATTTACTTGGTTTCGGAAAGGATACTTTCAAGGGCGGCCTCCTTCCGGGCTGCAGGCTGAAAGTCCAGTGCACGAAAATATCCCGGTCGGGCCTCTTCCTTTGTAGCTGGATCTTTGATGATTTGTGCAATCAATTCCGCCGACTTGGCAGCACGGCTTCTCCAGACAATTTCACGTCCGGCCGGGTGGTTCCATCCATCTCCAACCTCCTCAAGCCAGGCATTAAGACAAGAATCCCAGTCACCTGCCGCACCAATTCCAAGAGCTTCCAGCGACCAGCGATCCCCTGCTTGATGCGCCATGGCCAATTTCCGCCATAACTGTGCCTTGGCAGGACCCTTGACGAGCCTGAGGAAAACCGCACATTCGCGGCGCACCTTTGCTGAGGAATCCCCTGCCATCCTTTCAATCAGTTCGGGAATTGAAACTCCCACCTGCACAGCAAGCCGCAGGGCGGTTACCCTGATATCGGCATTGGCATCCCCCGCAGCCAACCGGACATAATGCTCACCGCGTCCGGCAATTTTTCCCAAAAGCCACAGCGCACGGGCACGATGCCGCTGATTCTGCGATTGATACAGTTCAAGCAAAGCCTTCTCTGCCTTGACTCCCATGCCGTGCAAGACCTGCCATGCCTTGTAGCGCACGCAATAGTTCGGGCTCTTCAGCGCAGATACGGCAGCTGCCGGCGAATCGTATGTCGGTTTTCCTGGTAAATACCGTGAACCCTTCGGAGCAATCCGATAAAGGCGCCCCTTGGCGATATCCCGCTGTTGAAACCCCCCGACCACTGGGTCATACCAGTCACTGACAAACAGTGACCCATCTGGGGCAACAGCGACATCCACCGGGCGGAACGATCGGTCCTTGCGACTCTTCATCACGGCAAGGGACTGCCCGGTATATCCCGCACCGGCATCCTTTATCGGGTAGGCACGCACCACGTTCACCCCCGACTCACAGTGAATGACCTGATCCCAGTAGACACGTGGAAGAAGACGACCTTCGTAAACCGTGATCCCGGTCGGTGCTCCTGCTCCGGTCTGCACGACATTAGGCACCACACCGGGGTCATTCAAATGCCAGTGCCTTAGGGAAACATCCTCGTGCATTCCGGGACGCTGCTTACGCCAGCCCTCTCCGGTCAATTCATCAAGGTATCCGTAATTGCCACCCTCCATCACGAAATTGATGCGGGTGGCACGGTTGCCATCATCATCATTATCCGACTGCCAGAGTGAGCCAAATGAGTCCACACTGACCTCATAGTTATTGCGGAAGTTATGTCCCAGCACTTCAAGCCTGCTGCCATCCAGTTGGCAGCGAAACACCATGCCTCCCCAGAACGGTTTCCCTTTGTCCTCCACCAGTCTGCCATGGATATCCTTGAGAATCTTTCCATCGGAACCACGCAGGTTTTTCCCGGTATTGCCAAAGTTCCAGTACATATTGCCATCAGGACCGAAGACTAAAGAATGGTAAGAGTGGTCATGCTGCTCCACGCCGTCTCCGGAAAAGAGTAACTCTTTCCGGTCAGCTCGATCATCGCCGTCATCATCATAAAACACCCACACCTTGGGCGTTGCCGAGACAATCACACGATCGGAAAGAACACACAGGCCCATCGCCGCATCCACCTCAGTGCCCTGGTAAAAGACCTTGTGTGAATCCATTTTCCCATCACCGTCCAGATCCTCCATAATCATGATACGGTCCCCCGCTGCGCGCTTACCCCGGTTGGGACGGTAATTGACCACATCACAGGCCCAGACACGACCACGATGGTCGATATCGATATTGCTTAGGCTGACGATATCCGGCTCGGAGGAGGACAGGGTCACCTGCAAGCCTTTCCCGGCATCAAAATCCTCATTCGCATTGATGCCGGCAACAAGGAAAGCGGATAGAAGGAATACACTCAGGTATGAAATCTTTTGAAGGCTGGGCATGACTTACAACATTACACACGAAGTGAGGGATTACTTCACTCACTAATGTGCTCAATGACATCATTTTTCATGCAATATGCATTATCCATTATTAAGGGGTGGCGGTTTTTTTGCATAACCCATGCATTCCAGACGTCTGCAGGAGCAGAAATAAAAATCCATGCCCACTAAACAAAATAAATGCTTCCCGCCTATATTGACACCCCTGATTGTGCCCATGCTACTTGGCCTGTCAACTGCTCTCAATATCCCGGCACTGGGTGAAATCATAGCTACCCCTGACTCCGTTAGCTGGGCCTCCAGAAGCAACATGACCAGTGATGATTTCGCAGATGAATTCGCTAAACGTAAGGACAACGGTTACATGCTGACCGACATTGAAGTCAATGAGGTTGATGGAAAGCAGCGTGTGAGTGGTGTTTGGCAAAAAAATCTCGATGGCCGTAAATGGGCCGAGTATCGAAACATGACACACGAGAAATTCAGTGAAAGGTGGAACGAATTTAATGATAAGGGATACCGCCTCATTGACCAGGAAAGCTATGTCCTTGGGGGTAATAGATACTATGCGGGCATATGGATTGAGAATGTCGAGGGATACAAATGGAAATCTTATCGCAATCTCACCAACGCCGGTTACGTGGAACTTTTCAATAACTCCAAAGATGAATACATACCTGTCGATATTGAAGCATATACGGTAGGCGGATCACCCCGTTATGCCTGTGCATGGGTTGAGAATAAGGAAAATTTGCAATGGTATAGTTTTCGCGGGCTGAGTGATTCGGAATTTTCAGTCAATTTTGCAACCTATAAAGATAACTACCGCATTCATGACATAGAATCTTATCAGGTCGGCGGTAACCAGAGATATGCCGTTATCTGGATAAAGAATGCCAACGGAAGAGGCTGGGCAGAGTATCGTAACATGACACGAAAAGGCTACCTTAATCGTTTATACCGTTTTATAGACCAGGGATACCGACTCACAGATTT
>CALCSP010000671.1 GCA_937893785.1 uncultured Verrucomicrobiales bacterium | reverse complement strand
CGGGAAAACTCCGCCCGTGATTTCATTCGCATGACCCGCGACAGGCGCATGAAAAGTGCTTTCCGCTCAGTTAATAACCGTAGAACAATGCCCTCGACAGGTTCTAGCTCTGGCGGTGACGCTTATAATGCAACTCTGCTCCCTTGGGAATCAATCGCTTACGCCCCTTCTGCCGACGTCTCTTTATCGTCGCACGACCATTCTTTGTCTTCATTCGGGCCCGAAAGCCATGTTGGCGCTTACGACTGCGCTTGGAAGGTTGATACGTACGTTTCATGTCTACAGGGAAAACTGGTTCTTTCCCTCTGGATTGGCTAAAGAGCCTGTCTAAAGGGGCGGGTAGAATACGACGAATCCGGCTCCCGTCAAGCGCACGCAATCAGCAAAAATGGGATCTCAATCATATATTGCTCCTCTACTCGTCAGCCACCACCACTTAAAAAAGGCCTAACTATACCGATCCCGCCGGTTAATCGCCTCTATCCGGGTGCCCCTGAAAGGGGAATTTGCCCACAAAATAAGGGCTGCAGACACCTACAAAGAGCCAAATATTTCCTGTTTGCCGTATTTTGCACAGACTTAAATTGAGCATTTTAAACTAATTGCCACCATTTAGGCTTTCTTAAACAAACACATCCATATATTGAAAGGGTTTGCCTAAAGGAGAAGCTGAAACAAACCGATTAAACTTGGTGAGATTAGTTCTCTATTTTGCATCTAGATCAGAAGCCAAATCATACCAATGCGTATCATACATTTCCTTTTCTTCCTGCTCCTTCAGGGAACCAGCATATTGGGCCTTGCTCAAGAAGCCGGAGATACCCCCGGTGCCAGGACTTGGTCCCATGCCGACGGTCGCAAGATCAAGGCCGGCCTCATCGAAGCCAGTGCAGACTCTGTCACCCTGCGACTTCCAAATGGTAATACCGGTCCAGTGGCACTGACCAAACTCTCTCAGGAGGACCGTGACTATGTGGCCGACTGGCTGAAAAAAAACACCCCACCAAAAGACTTCGGCAAGCCTGACAAAGTCATTGAAATCACGACACTGAAAGGGGAAATGAAATACGACAAGCCCGCCTTCTCCGTCTACCCGGGAAAGAAAATCAAGCTGGTTCTGCGTAATGCAGACGACATGCACCATAATCTGGTAATCACCAAGCCGGGAAAAGGCAATGACATGAAAGTTGCCCAAGAAGCCTGGAAACTCGGAGCCGATGGATTTGCCGAGAGTTGGATTCCCAAGCACCCCGACCTCCTTTTTGCCAGCAAGATGGCCGACCCGCACTCCACGGCCACCCTGTATTTCACAGCACCAACGAAAACCGGTAAATACCCTTATGTGTGCACACTCCCTGGCCATGCACAGATTATGCGCGGCACGATGACTGTTACGAGGGAAGTCAATCCCCTCAGTGAACTAACCTTCACCCTTTTCAAGGGGGCATGGAACAAAATTCCTGACTGGAATAAACTTGAGCCCGCCGGGACTGACCACGTGCCAAGCGGTAAATTTGATCTTGCCTGCACCAAGGAAAAAAACGCTTTCGGCCTCGTATTCAATGGCAAGCTCGAAGTAGCTAAGGCTGGAATTCATACTTTCACCGTTGCCTCCGATGACGGCTCTCGCCTTTTTATCAACCGCAAAGTTGTCGTTGATCATGATGGCATCCACTCCATGAGTTCCAAGACAGGTAAAGTAAAGCTAGAAGCAGGAATCCATGACATTGAGCTGCAGTATTTCGAAGGCTCGGGAGAAGAGCAGCTTTATGTGGGTTGGAGGTCTCCAGGCTCAAAGAAAGAAGTGGCTCTATCAAAGTCTGGCAGGCCTTCGGGAGGTAATTCACCAAGCGGGCAACTCCTTGTTGCCGAGAACGAGGCACGAATCTACAGAAACTTTATACAAGGCGCCGGTCCCAGGGCAATAGGCGTTGGTTATCCAGGTGGCCTGAACTTAGCCTATGACGCCAATAATATGCGCATTGCTATG
>CALCSP010000670.1 GCA_937893785.1 uncultured Verrucomicrobiales bacterium | reverse complement strand
TGGTTACTGGTTACTTGCAGTAACCAGTAACCACATGCGTGCACTGGTCCCGAGTACATCCAGCGGGAAAAAGCAGCGTCGGGAATGAAGTAGTCGCCGTACATATCTCCGGGAAGGCGATCCCCGCGGAAGATATGCTGACCCGCGCAACCGGTGAAGTTATTCAGGGTCAGGTCGTTTTTGCGAAAACGGCCGCCACCTCCCTGCACATCGGGAATCTGCACCAAGGGAAACACCTCACGGAAACCGGGTTCCTGTTCTCCGGGAAGTGATATTTTCCCGTAGACCATGGGTCTCTGGAAGCTCATTGCCGGGTTCTCACCGCCACCGGTGCAGAAGAAATTGCGACCAACATCATCATGGGTGACACCCCACTGTCCAGATCCGGAAGGTAGCTGTTCCGCTTCAATACGGTCACCAACCCACCGATAACGTTTGTTGGTGTAGGTGACATACATCCAGTTATCGATGTTCCATTCCAGGCCACTGGGCTGGTGCTCAAGGTTGCCGCCGCGCCTGCCGCCCTGATAGACGAGTTTTTTCTCGTCAGCCACACCGTCACCATTGGTGTCACGGTAGGAGTGCAAATCAAAAGTATTGGTTTCGCGGATAATCACCCGGTCATCAATTGGCTGGATCATGCGCGGCAATACCAGCCCATCCACAAAGATACTTCGCTTATCCATTTTTCCGTCATCATCAGTGTCCTCCAGCAGGACAACCCGGCTTGTCGGTGCATGCTGGTTTCTGCCGTCAATATCTTGCATGTATGTATTCAGCTCAGCCACGTAGAGCTTTCCATCACCATCCCAGGCAATTGCAGCCGGTTCCTCAACCATGGGTTCCGCAGCCACCAGTTCCAGATGATAGCCATCCGCCATCTCGATCATGGCCATGCTTTCCTCAGGTGAGTAGGTGCGGGCCTTCTCGTCGTAGAGCTTTTGATCAAAGGGCTTGGCAGGTGTCTTTCCCTGAAATATCAAGCAGGAACAAGCGGCAATGAGGATGGTATTTCTAGGCAAGTTCATGTCGTAAAAAAATCGTGTGTAAGCTTGGAATCCTTCGTTAAGTTACAGGTGGAAAAGTTTTTCTTTTTCTGTCCAAGCTTCATGATAACGCCACAATCACGTCCATGCAGGCCTCTTCTCTTTATTTTTTTGTGCTTAACTTGTTTGCATTGCCGAGTCGATGCCCGGCCATTGCTCGCGCCCGGTGATTTTATTATCGCCATTGATGAGGACTTTTCCTCCCGCAGCAGTTCTCCATTAAGTGAAGGGGTTGCCAATGCCATCGATGGAAACATCAACACCAAATACCTTAATTTCGGGCGGGAAAATTCAGGTTTTATCGTGACACCTTCCTCCGGGGCGGCTGCGGTCCAAAGTTTCCGGATTTCTACCGCCAATGATGAAACTCCTCGCGATCCAGCAGCCTACGCAATTTATGGCACGAATGACGCGATCACCAGCGAAGAGCATAGTGCGGGTAATGCTGAGACGTGGATACTGATTGCCAGTGGCGAACGATCACTTCCCGATGTTCGATTCTCACCTGCTCCTGTCGTGAGTTTTGGAAACAATGTCAGTTATTCTTCCTATTGCTTCCTAGTTACACAGCTCAAGGATTCGCCTCGTGCTAATTCCATGCAATTCTCGGAGATTGAATTTTTTACGTTACCTGACGCGCAGGGCAGATCCGTTCTTGCTGCCGGTGACTTGATTATTCCCGTTCACCGCGGATCCGCCGAGAGCAGTTCGCCGGTCACTGAGGAGGTTTTTCGCTGCATTGACGGCAACGTGAATACAAAATATCTGAACTTTGGAAGGGCAAATTCCGGTTTTATTGTTACCCCTGGCATTGGTCGCGCCATAGTGAGGGGTTTTACCATGACATCGGCAAATGACTTCTCTGGCCGTGATCCGGTTAGCTGGGAATTATTCGCCACCAATGCTCGGATACGAAGCGTTGAACACTCAGATGGAAAATCGGAGCAATGGGTCCCGGTGGCTTCTGGAAACCTGATCCTTCCCACGGCGAGGTTTACCCAGTCAGAGCCTGTCACATTCAATAACTCAGTAAGCTATGCCTCCTATAAATTCCTGGTGCGATCGCTCAGGGATGGGGCTGCCGCTGAAGCAATGCAGTTTTCCGAAATCCAATTTGAGGGTAGCGAGGCAGCAGCTGACGGACTGGAAATCAAATCTTACGTTTATGACCGGGAAGCCCGTATGCTGACCCTTTCTTGGAAAAGCGAGCCCGGTCAGACATACACCTTATTCTATTCACCTGACCTTAGGGACTGGGATCAGGATGTTGATGACAGCATCCTTTCAGGGGGCACCATGACCTCTTTTGGCCCCTTTGAAGTCATAAATCCGTCCTTTTCACGAGGTTTTTACCGGGTAGAGCGCAATTAAGGGCATCGTTTAAAACGATATGGATGCGGATTCTCCCTTGTCCCTTCGGGTAAGCGATGTTTTGTATGCATCGCATGCCTAATGAACCAGATCCAGTAACAAAGAGCACGGAAGCTGAGCTGATTGCCGTACGGCGCGAGAAGCTTGCACGCTTGAGGGAACTCGGTGTCAATCCATTTGGCGAACGCTTTGAGATTGATCACGAAATCAGCGACCTTCGAGCAGGGTTTAAAGAGGGGGTAAAGGTTAGGATTGCCGGCCGAATTACCGCACACCGTGACATGGGAAAAAGTCATTTCTTTGATGTTTCCGATTTCCAGGGCCGTATCCAGTGTTATTTGAATGCCAAGGCGGTCGGTGATGAACAATTTGAGATTTTCAGTCAGCTCGACCTAGGTGACTGGATTGCCATTGAGGGTGAGACTTTCAATACCAAGGTGGGCGAACCGACCGTCAAAACTGAGACCTTTAGCGTTCTATCAAAGTCATTGCGTCCGATGCCTGACAAGTATCATGGCTTGGCGGATAAGGAGACGCGTTACCGACAGAGATATCTAGACCTGATGTCCAATGAAAGTAGTCGGGAAATTTTCCTGAAACGTTCATTGATGGTAAATGAGATCAGGATGTTTCTTCAGAGCAGGGGATTTTTGGAGGTTGAGACACCTATGCTGCAGGATGTTCCCGGAGGGGCCGCTGCACAGCCTTTTGAGACGTTTCATAACGCCCTCGGAATGCCGCTTTATATGCGCATTGCCCCTGAGCTGTTTCTGAAACGATTACTTGTGGGAGGCATGACCAAGGTTTTTGAGCTGAATCGAAACTTCCGCAATGAGGGCATTAGTCGCCGTCATAACCCCGAGTTCACGATGCTCGAGGCTTACTGGGCCTATGCTGACTTTGAGGCCATGGCAGACCTCGTTGAGGAAATGGTTTGCAGCCTAGCCGAAAAATTCTGCGGGGGGCTTGAAATTGAGCATCGTAACTCTGAAGGAGAACTGACAAGAACCATTAACCTTGCAAGGCCATGGAAGCGTGCCCCTTACCATGAGCTTATCAAGGAGGTTGCCGGTGATGACTGGTTTGATATTTCTCCCGATGAGCGACGGCGTAAATGTGAGGAACTCGGCGTGGAAGTGTCCGCTGAAATGGAGGATTATGAGGTCACCCAACAGATTTTTGAAAAACTGGTCGAGGAACATACCTTTGACCCGCTCTACGTCACACATCTACCAAAAGAGCTAGTACCGCTTGCTAAGCAAAATACGAGTGATGACTCACTGGTTGATGTTTACGAGTTGATCATCAATGGCCAGGAAATTTCACCGGGGTATTCCGAACTTAACGATCCAGATGTGCAGCGCGAGCGTCTTGAGCAGCAGGCTGGCGAGGAAACACAGAAGGTGGACGAGGAGTTCTTGTTAGCACTTGAACACGGCATGCCGCCTGCCGGGGGCATTGGAGTTGGAATTGACCGGTTGGTCATGATGTTGACCGGTGCTGAGTCTATACGTGATGTTGTTCTTTTTCCGCAATTGAAGCGATCCACGGGGGAAGGCTAAACAAGATGAATAAAGTGCCGGATACTTCCTTGGCTTCCGGGATACAAAAAATATTTTCGTTTTTCAGTGCTTAAGAACTTCAGCCTATTTATAGCTCTCCGCTATCTGAAGCCTAGGAAGACCTATGTCTCGATTATTACTTTGATCTCTGTAGTGGGCGTCACGCTTGGCGTGACTGTGTTGATTGTTGTCATTGCCGTGATGACGGGTTTTGAGAAAAGGCTTGAACAGTTAATTCTTGGCTTTGAACCACATTTGCGTGTTGAGCAGAATCGGTTAGTCGATAATCATGTCCATGATCCTACACAAGGGAGATGGGATATTATCAGGGACAACTTGCAGGGCATTCCCGGCGTGGTAAATGCAGATCCCTATGTAATGGGTCAAGTCTTGCTTCAGTTTGGACCGGAGAATGCAAGGCGTCAGTCGGCATTGATGATGATGGGAGTGTCAGAGGATGCGGGTTCATTGAGCTCTCGCATCGGCGACATTCTTCAGGACGGGGAGTTTGACCTCGGCTATAGTGCCAATGAAGGGAAGTTTGGGTGTCTGGTTTCCTTGCAGTTTGCCCGCAATAACCCAGGTGTCGGCATTGGATCACACATTGAGGCTTTCTCGACAGTGGATGTTGCTCCGATAGTAGGCGACCTGCTGGCTGCATCCGATAATGATGAACTAAGTGATGAGGAGCTCAGAGATCGGGTCAAGGAGCTTACCGAGAGTATTCAGACCCCCAAGGACCTAGTGGTAACCGGAATTTTTGACTCGGTTCGCTATGGAGACATGATACTGGTCCCGTTAGAAATCGGGCAGGATCTATATGAACTGGATGTTGATGTACATGGCATTGCCCTTGAGCTGGAAGATCCTTTTCTTGCAGACTTGGTAAACAGAGAGCGTGTCCGTCCGCAGCTTCCCGTTAACTGGGCTGCAGAGACATGGATTCAGCGTAATAAGCAGCTTTTTGATACCGTGCGTAATGAACGGGGCATGATGTATTTTGTACTTTTCTTCATCGTTCTTGTAGCGGCTTTTAGCACAATGAATACGATGATTACCGTGACGGTCCAGAAACGTCAGGAGATTGGTGTCATGAAGGCCTTAGGTGCAAGGGTCTGGCAGATTGTTGGTGTATTCATCGGGCAGGGAATGATCGTTGGATTTATTGGGTCGGTGTGTGGGTTGGGTATTGCGTCACTGGTATTGCATTACCGAAATAGTCTGCGCGATTTCTTGGCTGAGACTATGGGGCTAAGGATTTTTCCCGAGGAGATGTATGGGGTTTCGGAAATTCCTTCGCAGATTGTTTCCAGTGACCTCACCATCATATGTATCGGTGCCTTTGTCCTCTGCACGCTGGCTGCCTTGCCACCCGCCTACATGGTGGCTCGACTTGATCCAGCCAAGGCCCTCAGGGATTAGGATTGATACGTCTTTAACGAAGGCTTACTCGTAAGCGCAGGTATTGCCTGGGCTCATCGGCAAGAGGAATAAGTGAGCGCACGAGGATAAGTGAGGTGCCGTTGGGACTGGGTGGCTGTTGATCAATGGTTCTGGTGAAGGAGTTTCCACTTTGCCATAAAACCATATCTTTAGACACTTCTACTGTATAGATGATGTCGTCTGCAGAGAGGTTTCGAGTGTAATCAAGGCTGAGTTGCCCGTTTTCGGTAACTGTTTTAATCGAAGGGTTGGGCCCCATGGCGTAGGAAATAATGTCATTGCCGTCAAAGGTTGTGGCATCTGATGAACCGGGGTTACCTCCATTCATGCTGCTGGATCGCCAACTTGATGGAAGGTCGCCATCGAGTTTTTCCTGAGGAGCTATCCTCACAAGGCTGGGTCCACGGCCGTCTGGTGCTTCGGGCCATGGGACACGATCATTGTAGGAAAAGCTTTCTATGACCAATCCTGTGGCATCTAGCAATGTGATCTTTTCACCTCCATTATCCAAGTTGCCGTTGTAATCGTCAGGTGTCAGCACAATGTAACTGTTTGCTGCGAGCTCGCTTGTTGAGGGAAATGTATAGTCCAGCCCTTCGGAGAAGTGAACTCCGGCAAGTTGGATCGGTTGGTTGGAGATATTCATCAGTTCAATAAATTCTCCTGCTTCTTCTGGCCCCTGCGGGTTGTAGTGCAGTTCTGAGATGACAAGGTTATTGCTGTTAGCCGGATTGCCCACGATAAAATCAGCACTATTGAGTGCAGACCATGTTCCATTTTCAAGGATACGAGCATGAACCGGTCCGCTTGAATTCAGTGCGAATGGTACGGTGTAGGCTTTTGCAGAAGGTGAGACACCATTAGGGGGTGCGGTGGAATAAGTGAGTTTCGGGACAATTAGAAAGTCGCTGCTGGCAACTGATATATTCATGCCCTGTATTGCCAGCATGTTGTTACCGACCTTTAGCTCCGGAATTACCAATGAAATATCCAGTGGCTCATAGACAATAGCCCGTGCGTCAGGATTGGATGCGGTGGCACGTGAGTTCCAGGAAAGGCTGACCGGGTTATTCCTGCCACCAGCATAAACGCCGTTAATGAAGGCACTGTATCCGTCATCAAACTTCATGTTGAGGGTTAGCTGCGTGATTGAACTGAGCGTTTCCTGATCAGGAATAGAGAACGGAATCCTGATCAGGCAGGATGAGTTGGTTCTATGCATTTCAGGGACATACAGGTTGGTAAGTGGATCATAGAGAGACCCTGTGATTTCAAAGCCGATCCCTGTTTCCCCGTTTTTCCAGTTTGAGTCATCAAAATTGACGTTTGTCCAAGTGGTTCCCAGACCGGTCTCGGCGTTTTGTATGAGGACCTTGGCTGGTGCATTTTCACCCATCAGGACTATTTCATCCGGAGGCTCTGTTGAGCTGGTGGTTCTAGGGTCTGACCCGTCAGTCGTAAAGTAAATAGTGCCTAGGTTACTAGGGTTCGTCATTGTGAGAAGGAAGCCAGCAGGCACCGATCCGCCATGTCGATCATACGCCGGCGGAGGAATTTCAGGATAAAGTCCTCGGGAGCGAAGCTGACTGAGGACCACATCACGGCGTTGTTTAAGGTAGGTTTCTAATATCCATTGCTGGTCAGGTAGGTAGTGCTTATTCCTCGTGTACAGGTCGTATTGCGAGGAATTCCACTGTGAGCCTGCCTGAACATCTCTTCGGTAGTCTCCCCAACGTGCTGATTCAGCAATGATGGGCAGGAACATTTTTTCCGAGCGGCGTTTCCAGATTGCTGTCGCCCCCTCGGGACTCAGCGGTCCGCCATTGAACATGTGTCGATGTGCGTGATCGGCAAACTGTAGCCGGTATTCATCATTTGCGGTAAGATCCTGATGAATTCCACTCGGCCTATTATTACCGTTTTTTGAGGTGACATTCGTGTTTAATGCTGCCGACAATGGCGAGGGATTCTGGATTGCTCCTGCGCCGTTTGGAGAAATGGCAAATTCGGAATCCCACGGGAAGAACCGGAACGGCTCACCATCCGGTCCCTGGCCGGCGGCTCTCCAGTTATGACCATCCCAGTCACGGTTGCCGATATAGAAATTCATCAGCATGTAATCAATAAACGCACTGATATCAAGGTGGCCAGAAAGCTCCCGGTAGTTTTCGGGATCAGAGATATTGCCGGCGGCAAGGGTGGTCATTCTGTTGTAGGCAGTC
>CALCSP010000669.1 GCA_937893785.1 uncultured Verrucomicrobiales bacterium | reverse complement strand
GTGCTCCTTATGACACTATGTTTAACCCTGCTCGATTCAGGCAGCCTGCAAGTGCGCTTGCCAAGGGGGAGGGGCTGTCATCCTTCCAGCAGGTGATGAAGAGTCGATTCAATGCGCGCCAGATGGCACTCTACTTCGGCATGGTGAAATGTATTGACGATAATGTCGGCAGGATTCTCGATGAGTTACGAACTCACGGTATCCTGAAGAGGACTCTAATTGTCTTCACTTCCGACCACGGTGATATGTGTGGTGAGCTCGGGCGTCACAACAAAGGCATACCCTGTGAGGGCTCAGCGCGGATTCCTTTTATTGTTCATGCTCCTGGACATATTAAGCCAGGCACTGTCATACGTCAGGCTCTTGGTACAGTGGATTTCAAGCCGACTCTAATGGGGCTGCTAGGAGTCAATTTCAATGAGCACTGTGAGGGGCGCGATGCTTCAGGGTTGTTGCGAAGTGGCAAAGCACCGGCAGGCTGGAAGGATATCGCATTTGTGCGCAATGGTAGTGGCAAAGCCGGCGGCAAGAGTTGGCTGGGAGCATTTACCCCAAGGCATAAGTTGGTAATTTCTCCAAGCGACCCTCCCGGTTTCTTTGATTTGGAAAAGGATCCCAATGAGTTACGAAATGTCTTTTTTATCCCAGAATACCGCGAAGAAATTCGTCGTCTGGCGGGCGAGCTTGAGGCATATGGAAAGATACGTAAGGATCCACTCATGAACTCAGCGGCGGTTATTGCCGATCTACAATGGGCGGTCAGCGGCACCGGACCCTATAAGTCAGCCACCCGTACGCGCGCCTCGACACAGGAACGCGGGAAAAAGTGAAGCTCACTCCTTAAAAATATGCAGCGACGTTTTTTATTAAAATCAGGAGCCATGGCCGGAGCCGGTCTTGTCTTATCAGGTAATCCATTGTCGGCAATTGAACCAATTGTGAGAAAGGGGCAGGCGCGCATGAAGCTAAGTGTGGCGGCTTATTCCTTCCGCAGGCACTTCCGATGGATGAAGGGGAAAGCACAAAACCCCACCGGCCGCGCCATTGACATGCGCCAGTTCATTGACCTTTGCGCTGATTACGGCTGCGAGGGAACGGAGTTGACTAGTTATTTTTTTCAGGGTGACGCTGATGATGCCTATTATCTTGGTCTTAAACACTATGCTTTTCTTCGGGGAATCGAGATCAGCGGAACGGCCGTGGGAAACAACTTTGCTCTGCCGATGGGGCGGGCACGTGATGAGCAGGTTGCTGCGGTCAAGGCATGGATTGACAAGGCTGCAGTGTTGGGTGCACCTCATGTCAGGGTTTTTGCCGGAGGTGCCAAGGGACTTGATGAGGCGCATGCGCGCAAGCTGTGTATTTCCGCGTTGGAGGAATGCTGTGAATACGCCGGCACTAAAGGGGTATTCCTTGGTTTGGAAAATCACGGGGGCATCGTCGCCCGTGCCGAGGGCATGCTTGAGATTATTGCAGCAGTCAAGAGCCCTTGGTTTGGGGTGAATCTGGATACTGGGAATTTTCATACTGAGGATCCTTATGCCGATCTAGCAAAGATTGCCCCCTACGCGGTTAATGTGCAGGTAAAGGTGGAGATGCGTGCCGCTGGACAAAAAGAAAAGGTTCCCGCCGACATGGGGCGAGTGGCAAAGATTCTTCGTGATGCCGGTTACCAGGGGTATGTGGCACTAGAATACGAAGCAAACGGCGACCCTTTTAAGGAGGTGCCTTTACAGCTAGATGCCCTGCGCAGAGCAATCGGCGGGTGATGATTATCTTTTTAGGCTAAGGGATGTTCCCTTCTAGGGATGGCGTCCCTTGAAGGTTAATTCCGCAACGCCGGACTTGTCTAGATCGCCCTTGCCGTCCTCGACAAGCTTGCGGAACTGGGCGCAGGTTGCGTCATTGAGAGGCAGGCTTACTCCGGCATCGGCAGCAATATCTGCGGCAATGCCGGAATCTTTGGCAGCGTGTTCGGCACTGAACCATGCCTCATGGTCACGATCGATCATGTCTTCGGCGTCGGTTTCCAGTACTCGGGAATTGGCTCCGGTTTGCGAGAAGACTTCACAGACCATTTTTAGGTCCAGTCCGAGCGCGTCGGCGAGTCCTAGCCCCTCGGCGAGTCCTGCAGTATTAATATTCATCACCATATTGACCAGGGCCTTGACCTGTGCGGCACGACCAATGTCACCTATGTGCATAAGATTGATACTCATGTCATCAAGTAGCCCCTTGTGCTGCTCGAAGAGTTCACCCTTGCCGCCGATCATTAGGTAAAGTTTTCCCTCACGTGCTTGCGGGATGCTGGAGGCCATACAACCCTCAAGGGCACCTGCTCCCGCCGCCTCTGCAGCAGTGGCAACCTCCTGCTGAATGCCTGGCGAGAGAGTGGCGCAATTAATGAAGGTTTTTCCAGCGGCTTCGACAAGAAGATTGTCACCCTCAGCGAAGTAGATGCTGCGCATAGCTTCATCGTTGGTGACCACTGTGAAGATTACATCAGAGGAAGCGGTGACTTCCGCCAGGGTTTCAGCGTGTGAGCAACCAAGTTCCCCGGCAAGCTCTGCTGCGGCTTCCTTGTCGACATCATTAACGGCAGCTACCTCGTAACCGCGATCCTTGAGGTTGCGTGCCATGTTAGCACCCATGCGTCCGATTCCTACAAATCCTATTTTTTGGCTCATGATTTAATGTATTCAGTTGGTTTTAAATTCCGGGTAAAACGGGTTGTGTTGTTTTTCCTCACCCACCGAGGACATCGGGCCATGCCCAGGGCAGACTATCGTGTCATTGGCTAGAGTGAAGATTTGCTGGCGGTTTGTTTCCAGCGCATTGCTGTATGACACCATGCCTCCGCCCATCGATCCAGCAAAAAGAGCATCACCGACAATGGCAACAGGTCGGGCCAGACCATTAACGACGTAGGTGTGGCCTCCTTTGGAGTGCCCGTGGGTCAGCCTTGTTTCAAGGGTGAGTCCTCCAATCTTTGCGTTGTGGCCGGCAGAAATGGCTATAGTGCCCTGCAGCGGCTCGTGTTCGCTGACATAGACAGGTGGTTGAGAAAATGCGTCAAGAAGGCGGTCTAGGTCGGCAATATGGTCGCCATGTGTATGGGTCAGATAGACAGCTTCCAGCGTGAGGCCTTTCTTTTCAAGAAAATCGATCATTTCTCCCGAATCGGCGCCAGTATCGAATGCCGCAGCCTGACGGCTATTAGGATCCCAGAGCACAAAGGCATTTACCCTCATGTTTCGCCACGGAGTGTTGAAGATTTTCAGACCTTCGATATTAACAGGATCAGG
This sequence comes from uncultured Verrucomicrobiales bacterium, assembly GCA_937893785.1. Lineage (GTDB taxonomy): Bacteria > Verrucomicrobiota > Verrucomicrobiia > Verrucomicrobiales > DEV007 > CACIUL01. The sequence goes on along the minus strand of CALCSP010000669.1, from coordinate 2,886 downwards.
GCGCCACATGGATTTACCGCAGGATACCAGTGCATTGGCGCTGAGGGCAAGGTGAGGAGCAATTGCGCGCGCTGCCTCTTCATTAAACGTACCCTCGAGCAGGGCTTTGATGTGTTCTTCGCCGACCCCGGAAAGTGTAGAGAGTTGCGGTGGAGTAATCGACATGCCGCGCATTGCCTTGCCGATGATGTCTTCACAAAAATCCTCCAGTTCAATCATGATCCTTATGTCAGGCAGATTAGCAGGGTTTTCCAGCGTAGAAGTTCATGGTTTCTCCGCGAAGGAAACCGATCAGTGTCTGTCCAGATTCCCGGGCGAATTCCACGGCGAGCGAGCTTGGTGCGGAAATGCCTGCGACGGTCGGGATGCCAGCGGCAAGTGCTTTTTGCATGAGTTCAAAGGAGATGCGCCCGCTTAAAAGAAGTGTGTGATTGCTGAGCGGGAGTTTTTTCTCCAGTAATGACCAGCCAATGACCTTATCCAGTGCATTGTGTCTGCCCACATCCTCACGCAGGATGACAATTTCCCCATGTTCATCAAAAATAGCACTGGCATGCAATCCACCTGTTTTTTCGAATGTTTTCTGGACGGCAATTAATTTGTCGGGGTAGGAGGATATTTCTTCGGTTGAAATCGCTCTTTGGGTTTTGATTTTTGGGAAGTTGCCAAACACGGATGCGATGGTTGCCTTGCCACAGATTCCGCAGCTTGAGGAGCTAAAGACATGACGTGTGAGCGATTTGGCATCAAAGTTCGCGCCCTTCATGAGCATCACCTCTACCAAGTTGCCTTTTTCCCGCGGATTTTGGGCATTTCCGGGGCATTCGGAAATCTCAAATATTTCCTTTTCTGATTGAACGACCCCTTCGCTGAGAAGAAATCCGGCTGCAAGCTCACGATCGTTGCCCGGGGTGCGCATCACTACAGCAATGCTTTGCCCCTCCACTCGGATTTCCAGCGGTTCCTCCCGGGCAATATGATCGCTCGTCGTCGTATTGCCATCAGGGCTAACCTTATCGATATCAAACTCGCTTGAAAAATCACTCATTGTTGCTTTCACTTCCCGGATTCTCGTTCCAATTCGCAAAATAAACGACTTCCGAATCACTGATTCGGCGTTCCTGCAATAAACCTTCCATCAAGCCGATGGTGACAAGGTCCCGCATGGCCAGTTGGCCAGATTTAAGCTGAGCCTCGGCAATGGGTAGAATTTCCGCGGGATAGACGGCAGCCAGAGGCTCAGGCATTCCGTCTTCATGAACGGCCACGGCGCCTCCACCTGCATAGGCCAGTTCGGCAAGGAATTGCATGGGGATTTCAGGAATGTCGACAGCAACCACCAGTAACCTACCAAGTTTTGTGGCACGCAGGCAACTGGTCAGCGCACCTAGCGGTCCGCAATCCTCTTGTGCATCGACAATAACCCGGTGCTCTGTATCAAAGTGTTGTTGCGTATTTGCCGAGATGAGTATTTCAGAAGGCATCAAGGGCTCTATCTTGGCAACCTGGTGTAGCCACATGGGCTTGTTGCCAATGAGGTGAAATGCCTTGTCGGTGCCGAAGCGTCTTGAGCGCCCGCCGGCCAGAATGGCTGCTGCAAAGGGTGAATTCACCTATTCGGTTGGCGGTTTAGCGCGGAGGGTACCGCTGGTGAGAATCTTTGCCCGCAGCCCGCCGCGGCCCTTCATGGCTTCTTCAGCTCCCTCAGCTACCGCACCGTTCATCCAGTAACAGGGGCTGGCCTCTACGGTGCCCAGGAAGCGGATTCCCTGGAGCTCAAATTCGCTACCAATTAACTCGTTAAGGTCAACGCCATCGACAATCACATTGCGACGGAAAACTGAGGGGGGAACATCCACCAGTTTAAATGTATTGCATAGGTCTTCGTATACCTCCTGCGAGAAGAAGGTGATCTGCCCCTTATAGTCGGGTTTGTAGTCAAAAAACCTGTCACCGACAATGCCCTTTCCCGCGACACATTCGGCTTCGCTTACTTCAATCATCGGGTTTTTCCGAGGCGGCTTGTTGTGTCTGCCATAGAAGTTGTGGTCATCGGAGATATAGATTTGGCGGATGGTCATCTTGAAATGGCGGTCTCGATGGGGGTATCCTCAGAGAGGTGATTAAAAGGGCTCTGAACCCGGTAGACTGTTATCTTTATTTAATTCATTAATTCCTGACTGCACGGCATTCTCGCAATCGGTGGTCAGTTTGGTAATTGCCGTGCGGGCACTTTCCTTGAATTTCCCGAGGTATTCACGCAGGTCAATAGGCTTACATATTTTAACCAGTGCTTCGCGCTGGCCAATGGGGGCGGCGGTTTCTGAAGTGATGTCCTCACGCAAGCGGGTGATGGTTTCGGCGACGCGGTCGAGTGTCGGGTTGGACAACGAGTAACCGCCCATGTAGCCGAGGATTCTCAATGCAAGCATGGCTTCATCGGCGTGTTCGGATGCAGTGTCGTGTTCTTCTTTCCGGGTGGGGTCGGATCGGATGCCGTGGATGGCGGCCCTGATCCTGCGCACCCTAGCTGTCAGGTCATCACCGCTGCGTGTGGCAAGGCTCATCTTGTCCTCAAGTGAACGGACGAGAAGGCCTGCGGATTCTCTGATGAGCTCATCTGTGTTAAGGCCGTTTTTCGGAGTAGGCTGACCGTGTTGCTTGAGGTAATGGACGAGAACATTGATGCTGATTCTTTTGAGTTCGCCGGTGACCGGAGCATTTCGATTCAGTTTGTTGCCGAATTCCCGGGCGATCTCGGATAGGTTGTTGAGGACTTCCTCCCGGACATTCCCGATATAGGAATACTTCAGTGATACCGGTACGGCGAAAACGGGTATTTCGCTGCCAAGTTCCTTTTGTGCCCGCAATGCAATAAAGGCAGCC
>CALCSP010000668.1 GCA_937893785.1 uncultured Verrucomicrobiales bacterium | reverse complement strand
GTAATGCCAAGACGGGTACTGATCCTTCCACTTTCAATCTGCTACCGGGCTACAAGGCAGAGCTTTTGCGCTCAGCCGACCAAAGCGAGGGTTCGTGGGTAAGCCTTGCCTTTGATCCGCAGGGTCGGATAACCATTGCCCGGGAGGACAAGGGCATGATTCGCTACACGCTTTCCCAGGACCATCGAAGCATCATCAAGGCAGAAAGCATTAATGATGAACTTAAGGAGTGCCGTGGCTTGCTCTATGCGCATGGCAGCCTGTATGCCAATGCCAATAATTCCAAGGGGCTTTACAGGCTGCGGGATACCGATGGTGATGGCAGCTTTGATAAGCAAGAGCTTTTGCATGCCAGTGAGGGTGGAGTGGGGCATGGACGTAATGATCTGTCACTGGGGCCCGACGGCAAAATCTATGCCATCCATGGTGATTCCGTGAAATTACCCAAAGGCATCACGGATCTGACCTCACCCTTACGCGGCAGTGCCCATCCATTTAAGGAAAACGAGGGCCATGTGTTGCGCATGAATGCGGACGGGTCTGATAAGGAGATATTCTGCGGGGGTTTGCGCAACCCTTTCGGTATTGCCTTCAATACGGATGGCGAGGCGTTTACCTATGACGCGGACGCCGAGTTCGATATGGGTACTCCATGGTATCGGCCTACGCGTGTCAAACACCTTACCAGTGGTGCGGATTTCGGATGGAGGGCGGTTACTGGAAGTTGGCCACCTTATTACTCTGACCACCCTGACAATACGCAACCGATGTTGGATATCGGCAAGGGATCGCCTACTGGTATAAAGTTCGGTACCAAGAGTCATTTTCCGCCCGATTACCGGAAAGCTTTGTTTATTTTGGACTGGACTTATGGCCGTATCATCGCTGTGCACATGCGTCCGCGCGGTTCCACCTACATGGGATCAGCGGAGGTTTTTCTGCGTGGACAACCATTGAATGTCACTGACCTTGGTTTTGGCCCCGATGGAGCGATGTATTTTGTTACAGGTGGACGCAAGACCCAGAGTGCCTTGTATCGGGTGAGCTACAAGGGTCCTGAAATAAAGCCTCGGTCCCTGACAAAAGCCGAATCTAATCGCGCCGGGCACGCCAGAGGATTCAGGAAGGTAAGAAAAGCCGCTGAGTCTCACCACGGACTGAAGACGAAGTTTGTCTTCACTGGATATGTGGAACCACGTATCCGGCATGCATGGCGCATTGCTCTGGAGGAAAATCGAAGGGTACAGGACCGGGAGGACTTGCTCAATTTTGAGAACCTGACCGCTGAATTTAATGTCCGTGCCGACAACGGATCCCCAAAGGTGAAGCTTATTGATGAGTGGACAGGACTACTTCCCTCAGAACAGCTTGCTTATATTGATCTGATCGCAAGAAACATGCAGCGCTATGAACTGGGGGGCAAGGTCCTGACTGCGATCCGGGACAATCTGCAACCTCACTTTCCAAGCCCTTCCTCCTTGGTTAACCAGGCGATTGCCCCACTGTTGATCAGTTTGAATCCGGCAAAGGCTGTAGGGCAAACAATTCGTTTGCTGGATCAAAGCATTCATCAGCGGGAGCGGCTTCATTACCTCTACCACCTGAGGAATGCCCGGGAGGGATGGACTGCTGATTCAAGGGGAAGTTTTTTCCGAGCCTTGGGCACTTACGACACTTTCCTCGGAGGACGCGGTTTGCCCCAGGCATTAAAAAATATTCGGCGTGAGGCAATGGCAACGCTGACAGAAGATGAAAAGGTATTGCTTGCCGGGGTTATTGAGCACAAGCCAGCCCTTCCCGATTTTCCGGATCTCACTGGCCGTCAACTGGTACGAAAGTGGCAGCCTGCTGACTTTAGAGGAGCTCTGGACTTCGATGCAGATGGACGTGATATCGCCAATGGGAAAAAGGTCTTTACACTTGCCCTCTGCAGCCGCTGTCACCGCCATGGCCGAAACGGCTATCCGGTGGGTCCAGATCTTACCCATGTTGCCGGCCGTTTTACTCGCTCTGACATCCTTGCGGAAATACTCAATCCTTCCAGGAGCATTGCTCCGAATTACCGGGCTAGTATCCTGCAATTAAAGGATGGTCGCCGGTTGTCAGGACAAATCATCGCCAATCTTGATTACCGGGTTGCGGATCTTCAGCTTGCGCAAAACCCGCTTTATTCCGACCGGATTACCCGGATCAAGAAATCAGATATCCTCAGCCATGATGATTCCGGGGTGTCGCTGATGCCTGCCGGCCTGTTGGACCGATTTAGCAAAGATGAAATACTAGATTTGATGGCCTGGCTGGAAAGTGGCTAGAGATGATTTTAGGTTCAGTCCATGAGAACAAGTAAAGTAACAAGCCCTCCAGCATTGTTGACGCGGGTGCCCGCGTAGCGGTAGATTTGTTGGTCCTGAAATTTAAAATGAATTCCCGCCTTTATCTTGCAGTAGTTTTTGCCTTTTTTTTTGGCAATGGCGGGGCAGTAGCTGATGATCCGCAGTGGAGCTTTAAGCCACTGGCAGATAAGGTGCTGCCCGGGTTGGATGATTCACCCTGGATAGCCAATCCCTTGGACGGATTTATCCTTGAAAAGCTCAAGGATCATGACCTCATGCCACAAGATCAGGCAGATCGCCATAGCCTGATCCGGAGGGTATCGGCTACATTGACCGGGTTGCCCCCGAGCGTTGCGCAAATTGAGGATTTCCTGACCGATTCAGACCCGGGTGCCTATGCGAGGATGGTGGACAGGTTGCTTGCCAGTCCCCATTACGGAGAGAGGTGGGCGCGCCATTGGCTTGATGTCGCCCGTTTTGGAGAGAGTAATGGAATTCTAACCGTTAATGAGGACAAGGTGCGGGGTGATGCCTGGCAATACAGGGATGCGGTGATACGTGCGTTCAATGCTGACCTGCCTTTTGATCAGTTTGTGCGCTTCCAGTTCGTCGATTCGCCGGAGGGGCAAAAGTCATACCGGCCACTGCGCCAGTTTATCCACCTTGGAACCCGGCTGCAGAACAATGCCGATCCCAATGACAAGCAGTTTCACCGTCTTGATGACATGATATCGACAACCGGAAATGCCTTCCTGGGACTGACTTTCGGTTGTGCGCGCTGCCATGATCACCCGGTTGACCCGATTACAACTGAAGAATATTATCGGTTCAGTGCCATTTTCTTTGATCAGGTACGTGAGTCCCCCAAGGCTTCCCGTAAGAAAATTCCACTCGCCATTACCCGGCCGCGGATACTCTTGAAGGGCAGCTGGGCAACGCCGGGTCCTGCCGTCGAGCCCGGTTACGTATACAAGCTGATGCATCAACCTGTTGAGTATTGGCAGGGGCAAGGGAAGGGAGATCTTGAGTCACTTGCCCACTGGCTGACTGATACCGGACAGGGTGCAGGGGAGCAGTTGGCAAGGGTCATGGTGAACCGTATCTGGCATTATCATTTCGGGCGCGGCCTTGTGGCAACACCGAATAATTTCGGCAGCCTTGGCTCACGGCCGAGCCATCCACGGCTACTTGATTGGCTGGCTGTGCAGTTTATCAAAGGGGGTTGGAAAATTAAACCAATTCACCGGTTGATCCTTGGCAGTTCAACTTACCGTCAGTCTAGTGCACGGCAATTGGCTGCAGAAGATACTGACAACAGCCTCCTGTGGGAATACCGACCGCGGCGTCTTGAGGCGGAAATTATCCGCGATCACCTGCTCTCTGTTGCCGGTGTATTACGTAATGAAATGTTTGGACAAAGTATTTCCATTGGTAATTACAAGAAAAGCGAGGATGATCGTCCTGAAAGCTGGCGGCGCTCTATTTATCTACAGGTGCATCGTGCCGTCCGCCATCCGACCCTAAGCCTCTTTGATCCGCCCGATAGTGAGCGCAGTGATGGAGCCAGAACCAGTGCATCCAGTCCCCAAAGTGCTCTGTTTGCCCTCAATGCACCATTTCTGTGGACGCTCTCATCCCATTTCGCCAAGCGTATCGAAAAGGAGGCAGGTGAGGATATGGTGAATCGTATTGAGCATGCTTACATGCTTGCCTTGTGCCGTCCGCCACGGGAGAATGAACTCGAAATAGGTCTCCGGTTTCTTCGATCCGGGAACACACTTATCGATTATGCGCACATGATCTTCGGCCTGAATGAATTCATTTATGTCCACTAAAACCGATCAGATGATTGACCGACGTCGTTTTCTCGGGCAGTTCGGGTTTGGTGGCTTAAGTGGTATTGCGCTAAACTCGCTTCTGGCATCAACTCCTGCCCGGGCTGCCAATTCGCTGCCTTCCCCGCATCACCCGGCACGGGCCAAGAACGTGATTTTTCTCTTTATGTGCGGCGGGGCAAGTCACCTAGAGACTTTTGACCCGAAGCCTAAGCTCAAAGAGTTGCAGGGCAAGACGGCCTCGGAGGTGTTCAATGCGGAGGAACTGAAAGGATTCAACCCAGAAAAGACCCTTGAGGGGTGTCGTATTCTCCCCGGAGTTTTTCCGTTTGCCCGTCATGGGCAGAGTGGTGCTTGGGTTAGTGAGATCTATCCCCGCCTCACCCAAGTGGTTGATGAGATTGCCTTTATCAAGTCGGTTCATACCGATTCCGCCATTCATTCAGTGGGCGAGCAATTGATGCATACCGGGCATGGTCGTCCGGGTTTTCCCAGCATCGGGTCATGGACCACCTACGGGCTGGGTAGTGAAAGCAGCGAATTGCCCTCCTACGTGGTAATGAAGGATGGAATCAGTACTGCAGGGGATGGCGTGTTCCAGCAAGGGATGCTTCCCGGACGGCATCGTGCGACTATCGCCCGTGTGCAACCCGGCAAACCGCCTTTTTCTTACCTAAAGCCGCATGGCGACACCGCTTCCGGTGCACAGGAAAGGCAACTTGATGTGCTCAACAGACTCAACCGCTTGCATCGTGATCAACATCCAGGGCAGGTTGAGCTAAGCGGCCGGATTGAAGCCTTTGAGACAGCTTATAAACTTCAGCGTTCTGCCATGGAAACCTTTGATCTTTCGCGTGAGTCGGAGAGTATCCGCAAACTTTACGGGGATAACATATTTTCCCGGCATTGCCTCACAGCCCGGAGGCTGGTT
>CALCSP010000667.1 GCA_937893785.1 uncultured Verrucomicrobiales bacterium | reverse complement strand
TTAATTGTAATTCATTATAAAATCTACTGTCTTGCCAATCTATAAATGGGCTACCATTTACTATTATTCTTGCTTCTCCTAATATTCTTTGACGACCAATCATTTCGTAATAATCCGTTTTTTTATAATTTGGTTTATTTATTATAATATCATCTCTGTCCTCCGATTTAGCAGACGGGCAGGCGGAGTGGGTTCGGTTCCTGTTTCAGTCGCAGCTACGTTCGCTGTGCGTGGCTCGTCTTCACCTTCTTGGCGACCTCAGGCAGGCCGACCATCTCCAGTGCCTTCTCGGCCGCACTGCGGGCAGCGGCTTGATCAAGACCATTGAGTCTGGAGAACATAATCAACTGTTCAAGCACCGGAATGGATCCTTGAAAGGCTGCATCCTGGGGCAACATGGCAAGCTTGCCGCGCAAATGACTGATCCGGCTTACATCCACACCCAGCACCTCGATGGTACCATCGGTAGGCTTGAGAAAGCCCGCAGCAATGGAAAACAATGTTGTCTTGCCGGCACCATTGGGGCCAAGCAAGCCATAAAGACTGTTTTGCGGAATCTCAAGATTGACCCCGTCAAGGGCAACCTGACGCGCAAATTTCTTGGTAAGATTGGTGACTTTTACCGCTGGTTGCATGCTTTTTTACAAATCGCGTTTGTTGAAGTGACGCAGGCCAAGGAACAGAAAACCCACAGTAAATCCCAGCGTCGCCAGGATGGCAGTTATGCGCACTAATGGAGCCCCATGAAGCAACTCATACTTCCATCCCCAAGGCACGGTTTTTAAAAGCCAGTCAAGACTCTCGGGATCCACCTTCATTGAAGTGGTCAAGGTCATTTTGAGCAAATAGAGGATAACCAAGGAAAAGCCGGAAATGAGCAGACAAATGGCTAATGAGCCGAAGGGCGTATCCAGCATACAGGAAATCCAGGCACAAAGCGCAATATAAGGCAAACTCAGGAAAAATACCGCGGTCAATCCCTGAAAACCCCACAGCCATAGTTGCATTCCGGGATAAGCACCAACCTTAAACTGCACGTAAAGGAGAATGACAAACATCGTCCCTATCACTGAAACAAAGGTGAACAACAGAACTCCCACAAATCGACCCAGAAAGATATTGGAACGCTCCGTACGCAACAAAAGGTAACGCAACCCCCTCGAAGCAATATCCCCGGAAGTCTGGTTAAAGGCGCCGAAGCAGGTTGTAAACGGCACCGCAATTAAAAGAATCAGCAGGATGGCACTTAACAGGGCAGGGTTTTCCTTCAGCAAGTATTCCGACTGGGCACTGTCCGAGTTGGTAATCCACTCTACCGCTTCAGACACCATATCTGACTCAAGGATTGTCATACTCAGCTCCGCAGTATTCATGCCGTCCGGTCCGTCCATTTTCACCAATTCCTCAAGAGGCGTGATGAAAAGAGAAGCCACTGAAAGACCCACCGTCAGAAAGATCAGCAGGAACATGAGCCCGCCACCCGATCGTAGCGCAAAGCGCATCGAGTAAAGGGCAATGATTCCCACATGCTGCAAAGACCACGAGCGCGCCACGGTACTGGATGTCGGCTCCATTCCCATTCTTTGATCTAAAAAGTTAAACTAGGCTT
>CALCSP010000666.1 GCA_937893785.1 uncultured Verrucomicrobiales bacterium | reverse complement strand
GTAAAGGTGTTTTCGATTCGTCCGCAGTGATTTTTTGTGTTCATTCGATGTAGATGAATTCGTTGGCGCTCATCATTGCTCCGCAGAAGTCAGAGAGCGCCTTGTGTTTGTCGCCGTTATGGGATTTTTCCTGCTTGTCTAGGAAGTCACGTGCTCCGGCAAGTTCTTCTTCTGAGGGCAGCCTGCCGTAGGCGATTCGGTAAGCCTCGGTGACCGGGTCGTTGGCGCCGGAAAGGCGCTTGGCAAATCCCTCGGCCATGCGTCGCATATGGGGATCATTGATGAAGATGAGCGCCTGGCTGGAGGTGGTGGTCACCGAGCGCTTGCCAAGGCTGGTCAGTGAGTCCGGCCAGTCAAATGACTGCATGACGGGTACCAGCTTGCTGCGCTTGATCATAAAGTAGATACTGCGTCGCAGCATGCTCTCGTTGAGTGTCCCGGGTCCATACATCTTTTCGTCAAGGAGTTCACTGACGGCCAGTGCGTTGTCGCGGATCGCCTCGGCTTCAAGGCGCCGCGGGTTGCGTTTTGCTTTGTAGATATTGCTGTTGAGGATGAGGCGGTGGATGTGCTTCAGGCTCCATTGGTTTCGGATCAGTTCATGGGCAAGCCAGTCCAGTAGCACGGGGTGGGTAGGCTCTGCGCCCTGAAGTCCGAAATCGTTTGGTGTGGCAACGATCCCTTCACCAAGGTAATGTTGCCAGAGGCGGTTGACGATCACGCGCGCTAGTAGGTGCCCAGCGCCTGCCTCGGTGTCGGTGATCCAATCTGCAATGGCACTACGCCCCTTCTCCGGGCGTGATGCCTCACCGCGGCTGAGCACCTGCAGAAATCCAAGTGTCGCGACTTCACCTTTCTGTCTGGTATCACCGCGATTCAGGAAGTGGGTCTGCTTGTAGAAATTGGGGATGCTGCCACTGCTGGTGTGGTGACGCATCGGTTTAACCTTGTTGCCATCGCTACAGATCATGACCTTGGTGATTGCCTTCTTGCGCCCTTCCTCAAGCTTAGAGAGGGCACCTTCAAGCTCCCTCCATTTTGGATCCAGCGGCTTGTAGATCTCCAGTAGCTTGGCGCGTAGCTTGTCGTCGAAGCTGCCCTTCGCTGAGCGGATCATGCCGTCAATTCTGCGGGTTGCCAACTCGGCGGGGCTGGCTTTTCCGTCGAGTGAAAGACCGGCCGGGTCATGGCTTGAGACCGACAGGCGTAGACGGCCGATGTTGTGGCCTGTGTTGTTGTTAAAGCTCAGTGTGAATACCAGTTCCTCACCGGCTTTGCACGCAACATCACTTGCCAGCTCAAAGATAGCTGCGTGGTCTTTGCCGAACTGCGGATCCAGTGCCCAGGCAGATTTGGCGTTGTTATCGATGGCGGCGGCAATCGGCAAACCCCCTTGCTGGAAGGTTGCCCTTGGGTTGCTCAATCCGATGGCGCGTCCGCCACAGCTAAGCTTCAGGTCACTGAGGGCAATGTTGCCGTTGCTGGCCCGTCCTGGTCCGCCCCGTTTCATTGAGGGATCTGCCAAAGCCTCCAGTTTGATGGCTCTGAGGTTGTCTGTGGGTGCCTTTGCGGTGAAGGTATAGGTGTCGAGGGCCGGGTTCTTGCCACCTGCCAGATGCGATCCGTCGGGCTGCGCGGTGAAGGTGGCTCCACCTTTTGAGATGAGTGAATCCGGGCTCAGGATGATCCATTCCGGGTTTTTGGCCGTTTCCCGTGAGGACTCCAGCCGTGCCTTGTTCCAGCTGCGAAAGGAGGCAATCAGCCCTTCTTTTCCGTAGCTATCGAGGGCTTGCTTCGCATCGGCGATTTTTTTCTCCAGATCGGTATTGCTGGTGGCATCAAGGGCGGACATGTCAATATCGACGTCGCTACGCACCGTGGTGGTGAAGGCGGAGAGCATCCGGTAGTAGTCGCGGGTCGGGATTGGGTCATACTTGTGGTCATGGCAGCGCGCACAGCCGATGGTGGTCGCCAACATGCCACTGCCGATGGTTGCCAGCATGTCATCCATCGCATCGTAGCGCACGCGCTCAGCCTCACTGATGGTGATCTGTGTCGGGAAGACACCCGCGCCGAGGAAGCCTGTTGCCATCATCGCCATGGGGTTCTTGGGATTCAGTTCATCACCGGCGATCTGCCAGCGCACGAACTGGTTGTAAGGCATGTCGTCATTGAAGGCACGGATTACGAAGTCACGGTAGTGGAAGGCAAACTTGCGATCATAGTCCTGCTCAAATCCATGGCTTTCGGCAAAGCGTGCGACGTCCAGCCAGTGCCGTGCCCAGCGCTCCCCAAAACGCGGGGATTCTAGGAGGTGGTCGACGAGCTTTTCATGGGCATCGGCTGAGGTGTTCGCCGCAAAGTCCTCAACCTCCTGCGGGGCGGGTGGTAACCCGGTCAGATCAAAGTAGAGGCGGCGGGCAAGGATGCCTGGCTGGGCGGGATTTTCAGCCTTGATGAAGTGATCGATTGAAGCTTCCTGCGGGAAGTTTTTTTGTAACGGGGCAAAGGCCCAGTAGGCACGATCCTTTTCGGTGACCTGCATCGGACCGGATTGCGTGCCGGATTTCTCGACCAGAGGAGCATCATAGGCAGCACCGAGGCGAATCCACTGCTCGATGGCTTTGATATCCTCCGCGGCAAGCCTCGGTTTTTTCGGCGGCATCAGGGGTTCCTTTGTGTGCTGCAGGTATTCCAAGAGCGGGCTTTCCTCGGGCTTGCCGGCAACAACGGCAACTCCCAGCTCACCACCCGCCAGCAAGCCACGGCGCGTTGCCAAGTCGAATTCCGAGCGGGTTTTTTCTCCGCCGTGGCAGTCCAGGCATTGTTCACTGAAGATGGTGCGTACCTTGTCGGTGAAGAGATTGAGGCTTTGCGCCATTTTTTGCGCATGGCCGTTTCCCGGTTCTGCGGCACTTAGCTGCAAGCCCATGCCGGTCAGGCTGATCAGGAGAACTGCAGCCAGCAACAGGTTGTGCGTCATGGTCTTCATGGAAAATACGATACACGATAACCTTGCTTGGTGCTGGTGGGCAGAGTCAAGCAAAGTGTCACGCCCTCAGGGGGTTTTGCGCAGTAAAGGTGGTGGCGCGCTCACTCGAACTCAGCCAAGGGGATGCGGGCCAGATAGATGGCACTCTTGCCCTCGTGGCTAGCATAGTAGCTTGCCCAAAGCCGGTCGCCGTGGATGAACATGCCCGGGTAGCTGGTGTCACCGGCACTGGGTACTAATACCAGT